>NZ_JBLZFX010000036.1:0-55550 GCF_050753345.1 Alkalinema pantanalense CENA528
CATCACCCTCCCACCCCACTCCACTCCACTTCCCACTCCCCCCAACACCATCCACCTCGCCCTCACCGCCGAAACCCACAACGGGTTCCTCCACCTCTTCCTGCCGCCCCTCTTCACGGCCAAAAGCTTTCTAGTTCTGGTTCACGCGATCGAAACCGCCGCTGCCCACCTCCAAAGCCCCATTCACCTCGCAGGCTACGCCCCCCCTAGCAACCAAGGCATCCAAGGCTTCCAAATCACCCCCGACCCCGGCGTTATCGAAGTCAACATCCACCCCGCCACCACCTGGGAAGAACTCATCCACATCAACCAAACCATCTACGAAACCGCCGCAGACTGTCGCCTCGGCACCTGCAAACAAGACTGGGACAACCACCCCATCAGCACCGGCGGCGGCGCACACATCACGATCGGTGGCCACCGTCCCGCCACCAGCCCCCTGTTGCGCCGCCCCGATCTCCTGCGCAGCATCCTCACCTACTGGCAACATCACCCCAGCCTCACCTACCTCTTCTCCGACCAGTTCGTCGGCTCCACCAGCCAAGCTCCCCGCAGCGATGAAGGCCGCCCCGACAACCTAGCCGAACTAGACATCGCCCTCCACCACCTCCAGCCAAACCTCGACCCTGCCGTGATGGATCATCTCCTCAGCCATCTCCTCACCGACCTAACTGGCAACACCCACCGCGCCGAACTCTGCATCGACAAACTCTTTCCCATCGCCAACCCCCGCAGCCAATTCGGCATCCTGGAATTTCGCAGCATTGCCATGCCCCAACACCACCAACTGCGATCGCTGCAAATGCTCCTCATCCGCGCCTGCATCGCCTGGTTCTGGCAACAGCCCTACACCAAACCCCTGATTCCCTGGGGCCATCAACTCCACGATCGCTTCCTCCTGCCCCACTTCCTAGAACAAGACCTAGACCACATTCTCCGTGACCTTCAGCAAGCCGGATTCAGCTTCGATCGCGACTGGTTCCAACCCTTCTTCCAATTCCGCTTCCCCCACTACGCCACCTTCACGATGACTGCTGGTCAGTCGGAAACTAGCACGCAACCCCAACGACTCAATCTCGAATTTCGCCGCGCGATCGAACCCTGGAAAGTCCTCGGTGATGCCAGCGGCGGCGGCACCTCCCGCCCCGTCGATATCTCCCTAGAACGGCTCCAAATCAAACTCACCAGCCCAGACCCTATCGACCCCGATCGCTACCACCTGTACTGCAACCACCACCCCATCCCCTTCCACCCCAGCGACACCCACACCCTCATCGCCGCCATCCGCTTCCGCGCCCGCAAAAACACCTGGCTCGACCATCCCGCCGTCTCATCTCACACACCCCTGCAATTTGATTTAATCGACACCCACACCCACCAACCGATGACCTACGGTCGGTCGAAGACCATCGCCCACTACTGCTACCAAACCTCCCCCGACGGCGTCCAAATTCACCCCACCGTCCCCACCCTCAAACCCCACCATTCATCCCAACCCAAAATTCACACCGGGAAGACTCTCACCCTCGATCTACGACGAATCAGTCATAAAGCCTAAAGGCTTACTAAATGGGCACTACAACACTTCTCACAACAATTGAATAACTAAAAGACAGATTGCTTAAAAGCCCGATCGAACAATCAAATCCCCCATCATCCAAACCAACAACCAGGCAACAACCAGACAACAAGCAATGCATCCCTTAAATCAAAATCTCACCATCTCATACAAGACCTATACAAGACTCAAAGCTAGTCTCAAATAAGACTCAAATAAAACAAAAGTCTCAAATAAGACTCATCTTGATTCTATTAATGAGTCTCAAAAGAGCGAACGAGACGAGATGAGACTGAATTTTAAACTGCAAAATTGAGCCGCAAAAACTTGTCCCTTGCGATCGTTTCGCGATCGTTTTTTCAGCAACGTCGATCGTGATGGCATGCGATCGCCATTTCCCTCCTTCAACAAGTCTCAAATACTCAAAATAGACTCGCCAAAAGACTCACTTCGAGACTCAATCTATTCATATTAGACTAATTATCTCAAAGAAGACTCAATATAAGACCTAGATCAAGTCTTATATAAGACAATGCGACAAATTAAATCTTGAGATCTTATAAGAGTCTCTCTATAAGACTTAAAGTGAGTCCTAAACAAGATAATGAGATGGGATTTTCCACCATCCACCACTGACACCCCAAAAGCATTTACAACAATCCCCATCCCCGGTATCGTACAAACCGAGTTCATCCACCCCAGTCCCACCATGAGAAAGCTCTACTTCCTCCTCCCCGGCACCAGCGGCAAATTTGCCTGCGGAGGACTGTGGGCCGAACTCAAAACCCTGCAATTCGCCCAACAGATTTGCCCCGCCCAAGTCGTCACCTACCGCCAACGGGAACCCCAACACCTCTTCCTCGACGACCTTTTGCAACAACCCCACCACCCCGACAGCATCTTCGTCATCAGTTGGGGCTTCGACATCCCAAAGCTCATCCGCAAACTGCACGGCAACCCCATCCTCTACCACGCCCACAGCGCCGGATACAACTTCCGCCTACCCGCCCACATCCCGATCGTCACCGTCAGCCGCAACACCCTCGGCTACTGGGGCCAACACGCCCCCCACTCCCCCATCTATTACCTACCGAACCAAATCTCCGACAACTTCCAAAACCGCCACCAACCCCGCGACATCGACGTCCTCGTCCAAGCCCGCAAATCCTCCACCTACCTGCTCAAGCAACTCATCCCAGCCCTGCAAAAACAGTGCCGCGTCGAAATTGTGGACTACTACGTCGAAGACCTCTCCATCCTCTTCAACCGCAGCAAAGTCTACCTCTACGACTCCGCCGAATACTGGGCCCAACGCAACGTCACCGAAGGCTTTGGCCTCCAACCCCTAGAAGCCATGGCCTGCGGTTGTCACGTTTTTTCCAGCGTCAACCACGGCCTCTCCGACTACCTCGACCCCGGCTTCAATAGCCAAAAAATCGCTAGCTACTCCACCCACTACGATCGCGATCGCATCCTGCAAACCCTCAACCAACCCCCGATCGAACTTCCGTCCCACTTCCTAGCCGAATACCGCACTGAAAACATCCTCTCCCGCCTCCAGCACATTCTTACTGAAGTCAATACTTTCTTTGATTACATGCAACAGTCCCCTAGCGACATCGCACCCCTCACCCCCAGCCGCATCACCCAACTCCGCCTGCAGAGCTTTTTACAAAAGTTACAGAAAAAGTTAAAACACTAAATTATTAACATCAAAAAAACAGTATAAAAAACAGATTTTTACAGTCAGATATACAGTTAAGAAACTGCTCTAGAAATTGATTAGACAGTTTCTTAATCACCTTACAAACTAACCAACAACAATCATTGGTTCATCAGAGATTCATAAACTCATCCTAAAAAATAAAAATTTATCCTACATGGGAATCCACACACCTTCCGGGGAACACTAAGCCAACCTGAGCCTGTACCACCCATTCTCAGGTCATTTCCCCTGAACCATTCGCCGAGACAGTTGGTGCCATGCATATTCTTGTCCTTGAGAAAGAACCCACCTCCCGCCGAGGAGGCCAAGAACGCAGCCTCTTTGAACTGTCCCGACAACTGCATCAACGGGGGCATCAGATCAGCCTGCTCTACACCCAATCCGGCGATCTTCTCTCTCAATATCAAACCTTCTGTCAATACACCCTCTCCATCACCGCCCTATCCCTTTCCCGTCACCGGCCCCTGCAAACCTTCCTCAACCTTCCCCGCGACCTCAATCGCGCCAAAGCCCTCATTACCCCCAACGAACCTACGCTAATCTACACCAATCAGATCTACGACATTCCCTTCGCAGGGCTGCTGTCCCAATTGACTCAGCTGCCCCTCGTTTGTCACCTCCGCCTACCCGCCCCCGACAAACTTGACTTGCAACGATCGCACTACCTCTCCGCCGTCCATCAATTCATCACCGTCTCCCAACACACCAAACAAACCTGGTTGCAAAAACCCTGGTTCCAACGCTCCGGCCAAACCGCCGCAATTGATGTCGTCTACAACAGCATCGATACCCAATATTTCAGTCCTGCGGCCCCCCAAAATCCATCCCCACGCCAGCAATTACAACAACAGTGGAATATTCCCGCCGATCACACCCTCCTAGGCTACGCAGGCCGTCTCGATCGCCGCAAGGGACTGGAAAACCTGCTCCACGGCTTTGCTAAATTCCACGCCACCCAGCCCAAAACCACCCTCCTAATTGCCGGGAAACCCCTTCTCGATCGACCCGACTATCTCAAAGAACTCCAAGTCCTCACCCAAACCCTCAACATCCAAACCAACGTTCGCTTCCTAGGACACCTCTCCGATACCCAGAGCCTCTACCAAGCCAGTGATCTCGTCATCATCCCCAGCATCTGGCCCGAACCCTTCGGTCGCGTCATCATCGAAGCCATGGCCTGTGGCACCCCCGTCATCGCCAGCCACACCGGCGGCATCCCGGAAATTCTCACCGGGGAATTCGCCCAAGCCCTCTTTCCCCCCCGCAACCCCGCCGCCATCGCCGATCGCATCCAGCACGTCCTAGCCTGGAAACAATCAGACCCCCTCCTCTCCCAACGCTGTCGCCAACACGTCCAAACCCACTTCAGCCTACCAACCAACATCACCCAAATTGAAGCGATCTTCCAGCAGACAATCTCTCCCCAAAAACTCCTCATGCCCCCGCTTCCCATCTCGTCCTAACCCTCCCTACCCTCCTACCCCACTCCCGTCTCCTCAATCCCTACCCAGTTCACTTCCACCATGTCCACCCTCAGCCAAACCATTGCCAAAACCTTCATCATCGCCCACCGCGAAGACACCCAAACCCTTACCCAGTTCCTAACCCAGGAAAACCTCAACCCCGAAGTCTGTCGCCAAGCCCCAGACCCCAACCTGGCTGATGCTTCTCCCAGTTACCGTTGCCTCCTCAATCATCGCAGCACCTGGGAAAAAATCCTCTACCTCGATCGCCCCGCCCTGATCATCGAAGCCGACTTTGTTCCCGTGCAGGGCATTGGCCAACTCCCCCTACCCTGCCCGATCGATCTCTCAAACACAGGCGTTGCATGGCTCTACACCTGCGCGCCGCAAATTTACACCGTTTCCCCCGAAGGCTACGCGGAAGGATTTTCCGTCTCCACCGTCGCCTACCTCGTCACCCCGATCGCCGCCCAACACCTTATCACCCTCGCCGATCGTATTCACAACAACCATGGCCCTCAGCTATACACCTCCTGGGACTCCCAAATCGAAGAAACCCTCCGCAAACAAGGACTAAAAAACTACGTCGCCTTCCGTAACTACGGAGAACACGGCGGACGCCCCAACCTTGAGCATCGCAACCACGGCCTCAGCACCGCCCACCGCGCCGACATCCTCTATGGTCGCCTTGCCTTCCGTCCACCCTACGCCCAAAATACCTTCGACCTCCTGCTAACCCGCAGCCAAGCCCGCCTAAAAGGACTTCTGCGCCTGTTATCCGGTCGTTACCTGCGCGTCCCCGTCCTTCGCCGCTCCAGCATCCCCCTCCGCCTCCTCCGTTTTGCCCTTCAACGACAATTTACCTTAACGCTGTAAATGCAGAGAGATTGGTTCACGCCAAAAAATATAAGCAGCAATTGACACTGATTGCTCCTAACAATGGTTTTTCCGAACAATCAAAAAGGATGAAGAATAATCAGGATTTGTCGAAAGCTTTGTAGCAGAAACCCACCAGCTTAAGGTTATTTTTCTCTTACATCAGGGCACACCCCCTATAGGCTTCCTAATGACTCACCAACCTTAAGCAAATTTTTTTTGCATTACACCCGGTCTTCACCTCACTACTTATGGTTTCATAAACAACTTCTGCATAATCCGGATGGCTAGTATCAAGAATCTGCACAGTCGAATCGGAAGCGAACAGCGAGTTCAGTCTGAAGATTATGACTTCCTGCCGTTGGCTCTCCATATCTTTATGACTACGAAAAACTAAAGATTTTTTAGTGGGATCAAACTGAAAGTTATCAAGGTTTTTTAAGTCATGGTAAAAAGCATTTCCAGACTCTGCTTTCGTATAGGAAACCCGAAATGATTTCAACTCCTCTTTCTCCACCTCTTTACCCACCTGAGTTACATCAAAACTGAATGTGCCTTCTACCACACCACCTTTATCTCTCCAACCTGAAAAGTTCTCCAGACGGAAGGTGTAACTGTCCCCTATCGCCGCCTGGGACGTTAATAGTGTCAAACTCAAGGTCGTCACCAAGACTACGGAGTTCATTAGCATTCTTCTCATGACAATGCCCTCCTCTTGAGGCTGTTGCCGCAAATGCAAGAATGTTACACCTCTAGTGTGGCAAAACCATCCATGATACCTGATGTCTTTTACAGTCTCTTTTCTAAAATTAATCTTTTGTCATTTAATTCACAACATTCAGCATCAAGATTTGACGTTGAGTATTGCTCCAGACAAGGAGGAATGGTACACGGGGCTTTGATTTTACATCAGTAGCCTACTTCAATAGAGATCGCAGTAAAAGACTTTTCAAAGTTATTTTGATGAGCTGTTGAGCAAGCATATGGCCTACATGGAGATAACGATCATCCAACTATCGCCCCTGTACTGCGATCTCTGCATACCATGAAGGGAGACATGCCAACTCTACCATCAAAACTAGCTTAAAATTCTACGCCATTCCTTTAAACGGCCCTTTTTCACCTAATCTTCATACAACAAGTTTTCCCAAACAAAACCGATCGACGCGGGAACAACTTAACCATGCCAATTGACAATTTCAACGACAACTCCAACAAGTGTCACGACACACCATACACGATCGCCATTCCCTGGGGTTCATGACTATACTTGCCACTTTTTTCTGGCTGATAGGTTTCATTGTAGAGACACAGGCTATGGGGATGACGCTGGGTAAACTGCACCATCTCCCGGTGGGCCGCCCCTCGGAAAAACCCCATTAACTGTTCCTCAGACTCCCAATAACTCACCATAATCACTTCCTTCGGGCTGCAAATTCCCGCCTTCACTTGCAGACAGCCCGCAGCCTGGGACGTCGATCGATAAATGGAATTTAAATTGCGCCAAAACCATAAGAATCCCGCCCGATCGCGAGCAATCATCCCATTGACAAACACCACCGCTTCAGGACGCTCCGGCAAGGCCGCCTGATAGAGCTTATATTTCAGCATGGCAATCTTTCTAGATAAAAAATACTCAATAAATTGAGTATGTCAACCAGTGTATACTCAACAAATTGAGTATGTCAACCCGATCGTGCCCTACCTTCCTAACCAAACTTGCAGCAGCAACCAACGAGAAGGCATAAAATCAGACCCCTATGCCCCCAACTGCACTATCAGATGGTCAATCTCGTACTTCAGAATCACTAGCTTCTTAAAGTAATTAACATTACGTTGTACAGACTGTACTGCTCAGCATTCCCTCTAGACTATCTCTACCGTCTTCCCATCAAGATCACAGTAAGATCACAGTAAGATCACAGTCGCAGCAAAATTGCGCCTATAGATAGCTATTTAACTTGACAAAAAACTGTAGACTACAGATTTCCCGTCTGCCATCTTGCGACGATCGGACGATCGTGAGTTCCTATGAATCTTTCTACCCTTATCCTACTAGCGCTAGGACTCGGCATTGCCTTTGGCGCAACCCTCCACGAAGTGCTTCCCACCTGGGTCATCCCCCTAGACCACTACTGCCTTGCCCCCTTGGGACAAGCCTTTCTGCGGCTGATCCAATTCGTCGTCGTTCCGATCGTCTTTTCCTCCCTCATCCTCGGGCTCACCCGCGTCCAAAATGCCGCCCAAGTAGGACGCTACACCGCCAAACTCCTACTGAGCTACTTCCTGACCAGCACGATCGCCGTCGCCCTAGGCATGGGTACCGCCGCCGTCCTACAACCGGGTACAGGCATGACTAGCCTCACCTTAGAAGCAGTCAACACCAGCACCACCGCCCCCAATTTGATTGACTGGATGGTCAGCCTCATTCCTACCAATCCATTGCAAGCCCTCAGCAGTAGCAACCTCTTGCAAACAATCATTTCCGGCGCATTAATCGGCATTGGCATTCAACAAGCAGGTGAACAAGCCAAGCCCTTTGTTGCCTTTGTCGAAAGTATTTATACCATTAGCGAGAAAATCCTATTTTTCATTCTCTATTTAGCACCCATCGGCGTTTTTTCCCTTATGAGTTCTGTCATTGCCATTCAGGGTTTCGGAATTTTAACTCGACTGTTAACCTACATGGTTGGCACAGTATTGGCGATCGGACTAATGATCGGGGTTTATGGATTGTTGTTAGGAATGATTCAGGGCAGACCCATTCACTTCTTTCGCAGCTTTTTTCCCACCCTTTCCCTCGCCTTTGGAACCGCCAGTTCCAACGCAGCCCTACCCATCGCCCTCAAAGATGCCCAGGAAACCTACGGTCTTTCCGCCTCGATCGCCAGCTTTGCCATTCCCCTCGGCACAGCCCTGAAACGAGATGGCATGGCAATTGGGCAGGGATTTAATGCCCTCTTTGTTGCACAGTTATACGATATCCCCATCACAGCTAGCCTTCTATCCGCGATCGCCCTGAGCACCTTACTCGTATCCTTTAGTACCGCAGGTGTGCCCGGTGCAGGCATTGTCATGATGACAACGGTCTTAACCGCAGCAGGTTTACCCGTAGAGGGAGTCGCGATCGTGGCAGGCATCGATCGTTTAATGGACAGCTTTCATACCATTTTAAATGTGGTTGGCAATACAGCAAATGCCATCATTCTAGAACGCTGGGAACAAGACAGTACAAAGGATTCAGTGATTGAGTCTATATCTTCTGTCCCTGACCCTATGGAATAACCACCCCGTTAACTTTAACACTGCCAGAACCACAGGTTTTTCCATCAATAGGTCGATCGATCGATTGAGTCCCAGGCGTTTCTGCCTCACAGATAATGGTTTCGACAGTTTTTTTACCATTGATCTTTCCTTCAATGAAAACTCCTCCCACGTAACTTTTTAGATTTTCTTTCCTAGAAAAGGCATAACTGAATGCACGGGGAAAAGCCGACTCCAAATCAACAGTTTGACAAACCAAGATATACAACCAATCCTGCTGAAAACATTTTTCCCGCTCAAAGCTAGAGATCAGCTTTTTATCGGTTAACAATAAATATTGTTGAGTTTGATTAATCTGGTGAATCCGAGCATTTGCCCATTGGTGATTACGGAGGACTGGATTGAGGCAAATGCTAGACGGACAATTATTGTTCACCAGGACGAAATAGATGACTAGCAATGCAATCCCTAAGATTCCCAACCCCAACCCCAATCTTTTTTTAACTTGATTTGACTGCACAGTTTCCTGAATGCCGAAGAGGCGTAATCGATCGAAAAGAAAGAAGTCATAGAACCGCTATAACGACCTAGATTACTAACAAACTAGCGGCCCAAGCAATTCGTAATTTGAAGTTCCTGGAAGTAGCCTTAGACACCCGTAGGCACAATCGATCGCCATAACACCAATCTTCAGAACAAAATCCCCACGCCGAGACTTAAAACTCAGGTGAGGATTTACGAGATATTTACGAGATATTTAGACGATCGGGTGAAAGCCTATTGAACTAAGGTGGGTTGAGAAGCCGAAGGTTGCCGACGAATCACTTGATCGATCAGCCCATACGTCTTCGCCTCCTCAGCAGACATAAAGAAGTCGCGCTCAGTATCTTCTTGAATTTTGGACAGGGGCTGCCCAGTGTGACCTGCCAAGAGTTCGTTGAGGCGAGACTTGATATAAAGGATTTCCTTAGCCTGGATTTCGATATCAGTCGCCTGACCTTGGGCACCACCGAGGGGTTGGTGAATCATGATCCGCGAGTGGGGCAAGCTCATGCGCTTCCCAGGGGTTCCGGCACTGAGCAGGAAGGCTCCCATGCTAGCTGCAAAGCCCACGCAGATAGTACAAACATCCGGGCGCAGTTGCTTCATGGTGTCGTAGATGCCCATGCCTGCGGAGACAGACCCACCCGGGGAATTGATGTAGAGGTAGATGTCTTTTTCGGGATCCTCAGACTCTAGAAACAGCAGTTGCGCCACAATCAGGTTGGCGACTTCTGCATCTACGGCGGAACCGAGGAAGACAATGCGTTCGCGCAACAGACGCGAGTAAATGTCAAAGGCGCGTTCCCCGCGACCGGATTGTTCAATTACGGTTGGAATCATAGCGTCTCTCTCGCGATCGTTGAACTGTTCTCTATTGTAGCGAGGGAGGGGAATTTGGGGGTATGAAGGAATGCGGGATTCCCGATCCTACGGAGAGAAGGGGGACTAGGGCTGGGTTGGCAGGACAATCGCGCCTTGGCGTAGGACTTCCCAAGTAGTGCCTGTCCAACGAATGACCGTAGAGGGGATGCCGGAAGCCGTGAGATCAGCAGGGGTCGCTTGCAGTTCCCCAAGGGCTTCTGGAGACGGCAGAAAGACTTCAGGAAATTCCTGGGTGATCGTCGCCAGATCCAGTAGAGCCGGTTGACCAGATTTATTGACACTCGTGGTAGCCAGGGGGCCAGACTGGCGCAGAATCGCACGGGCGATCGCATTATCGGGCACTCGCACCCCGATCGTGCCAGGGCTACGGGGATTCATCTGCGGGGGCACACGATCGCTAGCGGGTAGCACCAGGGTGAGGGCACCAGGAAAGTAATGCTCCATTGTTTGCTGCCAAGTCGCGCGATCGGTATCGGAACCTTGCACATAGGGCCAGAGGTCATCAATCTCGCCTGCCATCAGGATCAAAGGCTTGTCAAAGCTCCGTTCCTTAGCTTGGTAGATCAAAGAAGCCGCTTCAGGTTTGGCGGCGAGAGCGGGAACGGTATCCGTGGGAAAGCTGATCAGGTGTTGACCCGATCGGGCAGCTTCTAGGAAAGTGGCAAGAGAGGCTAGGGGCATGGGAAGACAATATCAATGAATAATCTTGAAGAAATTCATTGTAGCGAACACTAGAGGTTATTTTAGATAAATAATTTCAACGGTTAATCATGATTTGAGTTGATAATTACAAAAACTCAAGATCTGAAAATAAGAATAGCTTTGTTCATAAATTACATTCAAACAACAAATTATTTATCTGAGATAGTCACTCAATCAGTATATTTTGAAGAATTTGATTATAGTAACGCAAGTACAATACAAAGAACTTCAACTAAGCAAACAGTAACATCTAAGACAAGCAAAAGATATAAATTTAGAAATTTACTAAAAAATAGGTAACGGTAGATAATATTTTCTAGTGTTTAACACTCTAGCTCACAGAACTATTATTCTGGGTAGAGTTCAGAAATTTGGTTGCGAATTGCTGATGTAACGCGATGGTGCTTGGAATCATACTGTACATATGGCTGATGCATCATAAGGGTTGATTTAGCCGATGAGCTTTCTTTTAACTTTTTTGAGCAAAGTCAATACATCATTTTTTATGGTGGGATGGGATGAAGATTCAAGAGTTGCAGGGGCTACAGCGGTTAATGGAGTAACAGGCGGTAAATCCTGGTTGACGGGAACCACTGGAGCGTGACAAGAGTGGGGGTAAATAGTGTCAAATAAACCTTTCTGAGATTGATAGATTACCAACTCATCAGTTCGTTTTTGCGGCAACATTTTGGCAACGGCTAGGCCGCCATACATCGATCGGGGTTCCGCCGTATCAAAGGGCTCGTAATGATAAACACCGGGAATAAAGTCGATTTCAACGTAATGGATATATTCACACTGCTGCCAGTCTGCGGCTAGGATACCCTGACGGCAGGGAGGATGAAAGCTATCGTGGAAAACAATGTATAACGGTTGAGTCGGAACGTATTGCAGGACAGCATTAATATCTCGACGAACGCCTTCGGTGGAGTGATCGCCATCAATGAGAACAAAGTTAAGGACTTCATTATTCTGTTGAATCTGTTGCAAGAGTTGGGGGAGGAGATCTTGTGAGCTTCCTGTTAGAAATTCGACATTGCTGAAGTGTGGACTCAGTTGAGCTTTGCAGTCGGGAGATATGTCGATCGAGTAGACCTTTTGGGCTTTACGTGAAATAACTTGTAGGCTTCCCCCTTGATAGGTACCAATCTCAATGGCAACATCGGGTTTGGCCGCATCCAGCAGAGAGGCGAGGGCATATCGTTCGCAGCGGGTCATTTGCCAATGGAGGGCAAGGTCGTCAAAGAGAAAGGTGGGAGCGCAGGGATTGGATGCAATCATACTTGCAGTCATATAAAGTTAGCTGGAATGAAGACGCAGGGCTATTCTATCAGGCACAATACCGGAAAGGGGCATTTGAGCCAGTTTAATCCTAAGGTTAACGATGAGGCTATGGAGGCATTGAACTTGGAAAAGCAACGGGGGCGCTTAGTAGTGTTTACCAAGTATCCAACAGCAGGAGCCGTTAAAACTCGCTTAATTCCTGCCCTAGGGGCAGAGGGGGCCACAAAATTACATCAACGGTTAGCGGAATACACGATCGCCCAAGCCCAGGAATTTCTCCAAGCCAGAAAGAATATTGACGTTGATCTAGAAATTCGATTTGCGGGCAGCGATCGCCAGGAAATGGCAGACTGGCTAGGGACAGAATATCGTTATGTCCCCCAAGGAGCCGGAGATTTGGGAGATCGGATGGCCCGATCGATCACCGAGAGTTTTGCCCAAGGATACTCCTTCATCGTTCTGATTGGAACAGATTGCCCTGCCATCACCCCAGATCTACTATCAAATACCTTTTCTAAGCTATCAACCGCTGATGTTGTAATTGGCCCAGCTCGTGATGGAGGCTACTATCTCATTGGTATTCATCAAAGAATTAATGATAGCTTTTCTAGGCTATTTCAAAATATTCAATGGAGTACTAGCAAAGTTTTACTTCAAACATTAGAAATTGCCAGTCGATTTCTATTTAAAACGGAACAATTACCTATACTTTCTGACATCGATCGACCTGAAGATTTACAATACCTTCCCAAATCAATCATTCAATCATCTAACTCAGATATTTTTCATTGACAATGGTATTAGCAAAGTTGCTAAAAAAGTTGCTACGAAAGTTATTATAAAAGTTGCTACAAATGTTTTGCAGCCATAGTCAAAATTGTTAGCAGATCAGAATTTTTAGTCGCTGGTAAAGGTGATCGATCGGCAAAAAACAAATCCCCCATTGCTTTGCGACAGTCTTCGCCAAGCAACAGGGAACCTGAGAAAAAATTGGAAGAAAATAGGAGAAATATCAGAACTATTCTCAAATTCTCTCTGAAACAGCATCACCAACTCATTGAAAGAGATCGGCCATCCTAAAACGTCCCAAACCCCTCCACATTCCGCCGGAAACCTTCCACCTTATCGTTGTACTTAATACTCAAAACCGCCTCCACATTCTCATGGGGACGGGGAATCACCACCCAAGTCACCAAATGGGCACCCGGCGTATTCTGAGCCGCCTCGACCCCCGCTTCCATGGCCCGCGCCACCTCCGACACATCCCCTCGGATGTTAATCGTAAACCGTGCACTCCCGGCCCGCACATAGCTCACCAGCGTCACCCGGCCCGCCTTCACCATCGCATCGGACGCAGCCAGTACCCCCGGCCACCCGATCGTCTCCAAAGACCCAACAGCTTTTTGGCTCATGATTGATTTAACTCCAGCCCCGCTTAAGACGATTGCTGCTGACTCTGCCGAATCAGACTGTAGCCATTCACCGCCTGCCGGAACTCTTCCACCGCCTCGGTGTACTCAATATCCATCACCGCTTCCACATTCTCGTGGGGCCGGGGAATAATCACCCAAGTTTCCAACACGCCACCAGGAGTCGTTTCAACCGCAGCAATGCCCGCTTCCATGGCCCGCTTCACTTCCGACACGTCGCCCCGAATATTGACCGCAAACCGGGCACTTCCCGCCTTGACATAGCTCACCAACGTCACCCGACCCGCCTTAATCATCGCATCCGCCGCAGCGAGAATAGCGGGAAAACCCTTCGTCTCCAGTGATCCAACGGCCTGAGGCATAACCAACTCCTAAAAAGATCCTTCCAATTCAGCATTCCAGTCAAAATCCCGCGTCTCAAATCCGTAGACTTAAATGCGGAAAGGTTCAGCAGCAGCCGTATAGAAAATCGGCAACACTGCCTCAATATTATCCGGGGGATTGGGGATGATTACATGGGTTACCACTTCCGCATCACCGGGCATCTTCTCCACCGTTTCCAGCCCCGCCTCGATCGCCGATCGCACCTCCGAAATAGGCCCCCGAATCGAGACCATATAGCGACCGCTGGCACAGCTTTCGTAGTTGACCAACGCCACCCGACCTGCCTTCAGCATCGCATCCGACGCTGCCAACACAGCCGGATAACCCACAGTTTCAATCATTCCAACGGCCATTGCCATGAGACGACGCTCCCGCGCAACGATAGATTGCAAGGTACAGTTTTACCTGCAATAGATCAATATATCGCGAATAGTCACGATCGATAGCGAGTCCTTATGTTTTCGTTTCTGAACAATGGCATAAGCAAATATTAAGTCTCTGCCGGGTGAACGGAGATTTCCCCATCTGCTGGTGTAGATCAAAGTGGGGTAGCTGGGTAACTGGGTAGCTGGGTAGCTGAGCAATAAAGCCCCCTGTCAATTTTTTGGAGTTATTCTATGCGTCAGGCTTTCGTGGGAACGATCGTGGGTCTCAGTCTTTTACCCGTAGGAATCGCGATCGCCCAGCCCCCTAAACAGCCACTCAAATTAACTGAAGCCTCCCAAGTGGGCACCAACGGCCTCGGCCCGGTACTGGTGGGAATGACCGTTGCAGAAGCTGAAAAAGCTGCCGGACGGAAATTCAACACCGACAAAGAAGGCCCCAACGGAATTGCCTGCCTCTACAGCCAACCCCAAGGGCTACCCGGTGTAGGATTCATGGTGGTGGATGGAAGAATTGCCCGCATTGACGTTTGGAGCAACCGCAAAATCACAACCTTTCGCGGCGCAAAAATCGGCGACAGCGAAGCCCGGATCAAACAACTCTACGGCAAGCAAATCCAAGTCCAGCAGCACGAATATGACCCCAAAGGTCATTACCTAGTCTTCGTACCCAAGGACAAAGCCGATCGCAACTTCCGCGTTGTCTTTGAAACCGACGGTCAAAAAGTCACCCGCTTTCGATCGGGCAAACTCCCAGAAGTCGAATACGTCGAAGGCTGCGCCTAACCCACATCTCTAAACACCTCTACCCTCCCACCCTCCTACCCTCCTACTCTCCTACTCTCCTACCCCTTTCCCAACAACTCCACCAACCGTTCCTGCAACGCCGATCGATCGAACAAATGCAAAGCCTTCTCCCGCAGCATCACCCCATTACAGCGAGGATCCTGCCCCGCTAACATCTCACAACAGGCGATCGCGACAGCCTGCGGATCACGATAGGGCACTCGCCAGCCCAAATGCCCATCCTGCAAGGGATCCGCCGACCCGTCCCCATCCCCCGACAGCACCGGAACGCCGCAGGCCATCGACTCCAGATAAACAATGCCAAACCCTTCCTGGGACGGCATCACGTAGATATCCGCCAAGTTGTAATGCTGGGGTAACTCCGCCGTCGGCACAAATCCTGCAAACACGACCCGATCGGCCACGCCCAATTCCACCGCCAACTGTGCCAACCTCGGCTGATCGTCCCCCCGCCCAATCACCAAATATTTCACATCGGGATACTGCGCCAAAATCTGCGGCAAGGCCCGAATCGTCACATCCACACCCTTGTAGGGATCCCCCGACCACAGCCGCGCCACCGTCATCATGACCCGGCTGTTCGCCAAACCATATTTTTCAATCAGCGATCGCTCTGGCTCCATCGGTCGAAACACCTGCCCATCCACCGCGCAGTAGAGAAACTCCACCCGATCGGGATTCACACCATTGGCCGCGCAGAGACGATCGCGGGAATATCGGCTAATCGTCCAGACCCGATCGGCGCTTTGCAAAGCCTTCTGTTTCTGGGGGGGCAATGGTTCCCAGACTTCCTTCCCGTAGGTCAAAATCGTTAACGGAACCTCCAACGCTTTGCACAATGGCGAAATCAACGGCGCGAGATGGATATGACCACAGAACACCCGCTGCGGACGATAACGGATTAAATACGCTAAAAATTGCACCGCAAGCCGCAGCCGCCCCAAACTTGCAGGCTTCGTTTTCAGGTAATGGAAGCGCAGGCGATCGCTGACAAAGGGATTATCCACCTCCGGCCCATCCCGCAGCAAAAAGACATCCGCTGGCACCGCCCCAGGATAGGCCCGCAGAATATCGCGCACGTAGGACTGGATACCGCCTTCACAGCTCAGAATTTCCAAAAAAACAAAGGCATAGCGTTGCATAGGACGACCAGCAAAAAGCTTGGGGCAGGATGGAATCCCCCTCAGGATACCCATTCCCACCCCAGAACTCGCGGTGACAACGATCGCGCAATTCACGAGCATCGATCGACCTACCGTTAGACGAGTATCCCCCTATCCCTTCTGCCGCGCCTGCTTAATCATGGCAATCAACGTTTGGTGGGCATCTTCCGAATCCGCCAAAGTATGATCAAACGCCACCCGCACAGGTTGCTCCTGACCATTCACCTCTGCGCTGATGTCCATCCCCTCCGGATCGATCGCCAGCATTTTAGCCGCCGTTGCCTCTGATGCATCACCAAAAGCCTTGGCATAGATCAGCACCGCATCCGCATGATCTTCATTCATGTGGGCACAGATACGATCGCTAATCGCAGGGGTAATCACATCTCCAGCCATTTTATCTCTCCTTATCTCGCTCTTTGTGATGATACCAGAGCCCTCTACAGACTGCCACGTTATTGCGAAAATTTGTCAAAGCGTAGAGCAGTTTTTGGGAAATGATCGCCTGATGGGCAGTGATACAAACTTTTTTTGCGGAATTCCTAACCATCCTGCATTAGTTATCCCCAAGCTTGAATTACATAGTGGCAGCATTGCCCCATCTAGTTAGATTCATTCACTCTATGCAAAAATTCAGTCTTCAGTCGTTATGCCTCAGCCTGCTGATCGGGGGTGGATTACTGTTCACGATCGTCGCTCCGGTGCTGGCCATCCCCATCCATGAAGTGCCCAATCCCCGCAAACTCCATAGCGGCTGGGTCGCGGATACGGCTGATCTGCTCACCCCTGCAACCGAAGCCCAACTCAACCAAGCAGTAACTGCCCTAGAAGCCAAAAACGGGAGCGAAATTGCGATCGTCACCGTTGCCGATACTCAACCAAGTCAATCCCCCAAAGCCTTTGCCACCGAACTCTTCAACACCTGGGGAATCGGCAAACAAACAACGAATAATGGAGTGCTGTTTTTAATTTCCAAGGCCGATCGTCGAGTGGAAGTAGAAGTTGGATCGGGCTTACACACCGTACTGCCCGATCGCGCAGTCACGGATTTACTGGCCCAAAAAGTTGCCCCACAGTTTCGTCAAGGCCAATTTGACCAAGGCACGATCGACGGCGTACAAGCCATCCTAGATATGCTAGAACAAAGTCGCTCCGAATCAGGCACAGTTGGGACTGAACGATCGGACATAGTTGGCGGTATTTTTGCATTTTGCATTGCGTCCGGCGGTGCATTGTTGTGGGTATCCCGCAGGCAAAAACGGGCATCCCAGCCAGCAACCTCGATCGGGCCATCTGTCCCCATCTCCCAAACCGTCGCCATCTCTTCCCAAACCTTGACTGCACCGCCACAACCCACTCCAGTGCAAGCAAATCCAGCGCAATCCACGAAAACAAACCGTAAAAAGAAAGCAAAAAAGAACAAGGGAAAAGCATCTAAACAGAAATCTAAGCAAAATCACGAAAATCGATCCCACGCAGAGAGTAACTCCTCGGAGCAACCTAATTACAATAGCTCCCATAGTTCGATCGACAACAGTAATTGGGACACCAATCAATACAATTCTTGGAATACTAGCGATACTAGCAACTATAGCTCTCATGATTACAGCTCTAGCGACTATAGCTCCAGCAGTTCCAGCGATTACAGCTCCAGCGATTTCGGTGGAGGCAGTAGCGACGGTGGGGGTGGCGGTTGCGACTGGTAGACCTTGACTGGTAGAACCCCCAATCCTCTGCTAGCCTGAAGGGGTTGGCAGTTACGCAGGGACTTGGGATAGGTTATGGTTGGGTCAGGGCAGATTGGAACGGGTGGACAGGGCAAAAAGGTCGTAGTCGTGGGGGCGGGCTGGGCTGGACTAGGAGCCACCTACCACCTGGCTAAACAGGGCTACGACGTAACCTTGCTAGAAGCCGGAGCCTATCCCGGTGGCCTAGTGGCCGGCTGGAAAACCCCCGGAGGCCGATCGGTGGAAGCCGGAATCCATGGCTTCTGGTATCCCTACAACAACATCTTCTCCCTGGTTAAGGAATTGGGGCTGGATCCCTTCACGCCCTGGACGAGATCGCACCAGTATTCCCCCGCTGGCTTGGAAGTGACCTCGCCCATTTTCCAGCACATGCCGCGCCTGCCCATGCCTTTGGGCACCTTTGTCTACACGCAATTTGAACGCTTGCCCCTGTGGGATCGGCTGACGGCGTTACCCCTGCTGTACACGATCGTGGACTTTGACAATTCCGACGAAGCTTGGCAACGCTACGACAAAATGACCGCGCGGGAATTATTTCAACAATACGGCGTCTCGGAACGACTGTACAAAGACGCCTTTGAAGCCATGCTGCTGGTGGGTCTGTTTGCACCGGGTGAGCAATGTTCTGCGGCGGCTACCCTGGGAATGCTCTACTACTTCATCCTGGCCCACCAAGCGGACTTCGACGTGGTGTGGTGTCGAGGTACCGTGGGCGATCGCATCTTTCAGCCCTGGGTGGAGAAGATTAAAACTCTCGGCGGCAAAGTGCTTACCCAGAAACGGGTTAGTGACTTAGAACTTGCACCCTCCGGCCAACGGATCAGCGCCGTAATCTGCGGTTCAGAACGGTTTGAAGCCGATGCAGTCATTTTTGCGGTTGGCATTTCGGGTATGCAAAAAATCATTGCCAATAGCAAAACCCTAGCGCAGTTCGCAGAATTTCGTGATGTGATGAATTTAGGGTCGATCGACGTGTTAGCAACGCGCCTGTGGTTCGATCGTAAAATTCCCGTTCCGCTGCCATCTAACGCCTGCTTTGGCTTCACGCCCACTACCGGCTGGACCTTTTTCGACCTCAATGCACTACACGATGAATTCCAGGACGAACCCGGCACCGTGATTGAAGCCGACTTCTACCATGCCAATCAGTTTTTACCCATGGACGATCGGGCCATCGTCGATCGGGTTCACCAAGATTTAATCACCTGCATTCCAGAATTCCAAACCGCAAAAGTCATGGACTACAGCATCGTGCGCCTGCCCAAGGCCGTCACCCATTTCTCCCCCGGCAGCTACCAATACATGCTGCGTGGCAAGACCAGCCTCTCTAACCTGTACATGAGTGGCGATTGGATTATTACCCAGCACGGATCTTGGTCTCAAGAAAAAGCCTACGTCACGGGATTGGAAGCGGCCAACGCGGTGATTCAGCAATGGGGCGGACAACCTGCGCCCATCATTCCCGTAGAAGCCGATGAACCGCATATTCAGGTGTTACGATCGCTCAACCGCCAAGCCAAAACCTGGTTACCTCGGTTCTGAGGATTTACTCGGTTCTGAGGATTGAGAAGATCCAACTGGAATGATTCAGGATCTGTTGAAGTCGCGGCAGAAGTCTGCAGAAGAGTAAGGAGCATCAGGTAACCCGTGAGGATTATTCTCTGCTAGGGAAGCACGGGAAATGGGGGCATCTTAAACTTTGATTCCAATGTCAGCGATTTCTACTTTTTCGTAAGCTAATGTTAGTTCACAAAAAATCTGAGAACTTTACCCTTCTTCAGTCACTTTAGGTAAAGTAAAATCAACTCTAAAAGCTGAAAGCTTTTCACAATGAGCTTTCCAGCATATACGCATTATTGTCAAATGGTTTAAAAACTTGGAAATAGACTGCATATGCTAAAGCGCAAGCTGCGTAAAGATTTCGTCGTTCTTAGCCGATTTCTCCTTTCCCGAAGTGATTCAAGAGGGGTAATTTTCTTGTTAACTGAAAGCGTTCTTCAAACATAGTAATATGCGTTAGCTTCTACAAAAAACTCCTAATCTAATAGATCTAATAGAACCATTTACCCATCCTCCCCGATCGGCACCAACCGACACCCCTCCGGTACCCACTGCCAAAGTGCTTTCAATTCCATCGGTTCCGGCCTCGTCCCCAACCCCAACCGCGCCAAAATCAGCCGAATAATCACCCTACTAAACTGCGGCGGAAACCGAAACTGTTCCTGGGCATGATCCAGAAAAAACGTCTTGTAATACCTCCCTAACCGAAGTTCCAGCGCTGCAATCTCATCTAACAACGGCTCCACCTGATCCAATCGATCGCGGTGTCCCTGTAACAGCAACTCCGCCGCATTATTAAAATGCATCCCCTCATCCTGAATCAAATGCTGCCCAATCTTGCGGATCGCAGGCCCAAAATGACCATAATATTCCCGCAAATCCCGGCGATAGGAATACACCGACCCAATTTCATCAAACATCATCGTCACCAGGATCGTAAACTCATCCTGCAACACCCGCGCGATCGGTTCAATCTCATGCACCCGATCGCCAAACCGCCGATCCATTTCCGCAAAACTCACCCCAGACAACCCATGGTAAACCCGCCGCAACGCTTCATAATGCTTCCTTTCATCGCTCAACCATAGCACCAGCATCCCCAGAAATTCCGACGAAAACTCCGATCGCCGCGCCATCAAATACTCGTATAAAACCCCCGCATCCGCTTCCGAAAACACATCCCGCCCCAACAACCGACAAAAATTCTCCAACACCCCCGGTGGCGCAGTCTGCAAATACGAGTCCGGCACCTCGTAATCGCGGGGCAACACCTGATCTAAATCCCACTGATTCTGGCCAATTTTGCAATCTGCATATTGCCCTATACTCATAGTCTTTAATACCGAATTGGGTTGTAATTGCGCCCCTAAGGAATGTATAGCCCTGCATCCGAAACAATATGCGGAATAATCAAACAATGCCGCCCCGTGATCCGCGACGTATCCCCCCGAATTACAATCCCCGCCGCCGCACCATCGATCGCCCAACTGCCCACCATGTAGTGATACCCAAACGCCTGGGGTAGCTCCACATATTCCTGAATCATAAACCCCTCACCGCCATAGCCCAAACTAGGCCGCGACTCCAACGCCCCAATCCCCGTCTCGATCGAAATTCCCACCCCCTCCATGCCCAACAGCGGCTTTTTCACATACATCCCCATCAACAGACGGGTCGCCTCCACCGAAACATCATCCTCAAAATAAGTCGCCAACAAATACCGTCGATCGGGCGAATCCTTAAAACACTCCCACATCAACGCCAGCGCCCCTTTGTTAGATAAAACCTGCTTCCACAGCGGCTCGATCACCTTAGCCTCCGCCGTTTCCAACTGCCGCACCAGCGCCTCCGTTGCCCCCAGATTGGCCACATCACTTTGCAGATCCGACCAATCGTACATTTTCCACAGCACCGGAATTCGCTGATTCACCGCATCAATAAAATAACCATCCTCATCCAACCCCAGCCCCCGCTGCACCTCATTGCCCTGCTTATTCCGCAACCCTCGCAAATACAGAAGCTGCACATAGATATTCGGATCAACCTCATCGTGCAGAATCTGAATCAACTGCATTGCCATTTCCGAATCCTCTTCCAGATTCTCATCCACCAGAAATGTGATGCCCGTTTTCCTCAGGTCATAACCCTCTACGATGCGTCGCCATTGTCCCGCCACATGATCCCAAAAATCATTAAACTGATTCGCATCCTTCGGTAATGGATAATCACTGTGTTGGTAATTACGTTGATAATCCACATACCAATTCCATTGATACACCGTCTCCGCACCCAACAGCGGCGTTTCCCCATTAATTTCCAGCAACTTAATTTGGCCATCCTCCGTCACCGCCAAATCAAACCGCGTCAACAACGACAAATCCTCCACCGGATCGCACCGATCCCAACTGTCCTTAATCACCTGCCAGTAGGGAGCCGGAATTTTCAACCGTTCTAACCGCCGATCGACCGCGCCATAGACCTCATCCGTGAAAAACCAGTCCAAAAACGTCACACACATTTCCCACAGCCGTTCCGTTGCCGTTGCGATCGCCGTTTCTTCCGTAGTGTGAAACTGAATCGCAAAGGGTTCCGGCAACGCTTCCACCCAATATTTCTGCGCCGCATCACTCAGCACATCCGCCTGGTAAGCATGCTCACGAATATGGTTTTGCCAGCCCGATCGCCGAGCCACCCGAATTGCCTTCACCTACTTGCCCCCCCGTCCCGTGCTCTTAAAGCTTGACCCAAAGCCCGACTGACTTCTCCCCGTAATCGTCCCCCGCGCCGCCGTTCCCGCAGGCCGACTCGGAGCCGAAAACCCCGTATGGGCTGGAACCATCACCGCGCCAGCCGACGATCGGGAAACCGTATCACCATTAGGCGTGACCACTTCCCCCGAAGTTAAACCGCTATAAACCGTGTGGGGCGTATAAATCCGCGACCCCGCCCCCATATTCAGAGGACTTTCGCTAGGCAGATTCGGATTCCCTTCAGGATACAGATAAGCGCCCCCAAAGCGCGGACGATAGCCCAACGAGCTAGAGGTCGAGCTAGTACCGGTGCCCCCACCCCCAGAATACGGTTCACATTGCACCCCATCCGCTTGGCAATCCGCCAGACTTTTGTACACCGGGGCATGGCGATCGTGTTCAATCCGAGCCGCCCGCATCTGCGTCGCACAGTCCTCCGGTTTCAGTGCCGGGGGTTTCAACGGGGGCTGCCCTTGGGGGGAAGGGGTGACTCCTGCGGTGGGCTGAGCTTGGGCCGCCTTCAGTCGAGCCGCATAGAGATCCTGCTGGCGTTTCGCATCCGCCTCACACTGCGCCTTGTTTTCATAGAACAGCGCTGGAACCATCGGGTCATCCGCCTCATCGCCAGCGTTATTACACCCCGTCACCAACTGCGCTGCAATAAAGGCCGAAATCGCGAGATACGTTTGAATCTGTTGCCGCCGAATCGATCGTAATTGCGGCGAGGCTTGGGATTGTGATCGGGGAGATTGAGAATTGTGGGAATTTTGCACATTCATAATGGGCCTAAGCCATCAGCAAATTGTTTATACCTATGTACCCGCCAGCCTATGCACTCCACGATCGCCCCCAACCCCATGAGATCCCCCCTAACCCCCCTTATTAAGGGGGGAACTGGAAATTTAGAGCAAATTAATAATGAGAGTTGAAAGGATGAGCATTTATTCAAACTCCCCCTTTTTAAGGGGGATTTAGGGGGATCTGCGGGATTTAGGGGAATCGATCCATCCTCAGCAAGCGCATTTCAGCAAGATATTGCTAGTATATCCATGCCAATTCAGCCACCGCCAAGATCTCTACCCGCCTTTATTCATCATTCTTCACATCCCAGCCTATCCCACTGCTCCCCTTCACACACCCAGCAACACCCGCCGCACATGGTAGGTCGGAAACGTGCCATAGCGCTTGGCCCAAGGCATTTGCCCCACATAATCGCAGGTGAACTGGCGCAAATCCTCCGACGCCGCGATCGCCGCAAACGCCTGACTCGCATAGACCTTGCCCGGTGGCGTAATCGGCTCAATCCGCGCGGTATGGCTCACATGCATCCCCACGTAATTCAACTGCCCGGTAATGGGGTCAACGGTGCGTTCCACTGGCCCCGCGTGTAGGGCAATGCGCAGATTTAGCCCAGCGGGTAAGCTCTTGGTAGACCAGTCGATCGATTGCACGAGATCACAGAGCGCCAACGCAAATTCTCCGGCCTGTTGCACAGTGGGAAATACAAAATACAATGCATCGCCCCAGGTATTTTTCATCAGAATGGGATATTGTTCCGATAATGCTGCAATCGCACCCCAGAAATACTGAGCGAATGGCCCGTGCTGGTTTTCCTCTAGATGGCTGAAGTTCACCACGTCAGCAAAGAGCAAGGCCCGAATTTCGCGGCTGGAGATATCGCAGGTGGCTATTCCTGCCGTAGCGACGGGTAAGGCGGTTGGGGTCGGGGTTGGGGCAGTGCCCAAGGCAATGGGAGGGGCGCTCTGGTGCTCCCGCAAAATGGCCGCCAAATCAATCACCTCCACATGATCCGTCCAGCGTCGCCAGTTGGCTACGGTGCTGGCGGTGCCCCCCGGCCCATCCCCCGGTTTGCCGTCCCATACGGCTAAGGGAATTAACTCCGTGCCCAGTTGATCGGCTCGAATTTTGGCCAGTCCGTAGAGCAGGCGGTGGGAATATTCGTAGACCACGTCGTTTTCTTCCAACCTATTGCCCGACGCGATCACCAATTCCGTGGCATCCTGCATCAAGCGATCGAAGCGATCGCCCCAGTCCCCGCTGGGTATCAAGTCCACGGAGTCCTGGATAAATTGCTCGCGGTTGCAGGGTAAGACAATGTGCAATTCGCCCTTCAGTTCCCGCATGGCTTCCAGGAACAAAATATCTGCGCCACAGGCGGCAGGCGCATAGCCCAACTGCACTTCCATTTTCTGTAAGCGTTCCAGGATGGCGCGATAGACGACGCTTTCTAAGGCGGCGGGAAAGCGGGGTTGGGG
The DNA here is from genome assembly GCF_050753345.1 of Alkalinema pantanalense CENA528. Classification (NCBI taxonomy): domain Bacteria; kingdom Bacillati; phylum Cyanobacteriota; class Cyanophyceae; order Leptolyngbyales; family Leptolyngbyaceae; genus Alkalinema; species Alkalinema pantanalense. The sequence goes on from NZ_JBLZFX010000036.1 coordinate 24,800, forward strand.
CCGATCGGGCCGATCGAGCATGTGGCCGCAGAAGACGACGACCTTGGGGATTTGGAACCACTGCTTGACCCGATCGGTGTCTAATCCCAATACTTCCGCCAATAGGACTGCGTTGCGCCGACTGGAACTCAAGTCGCCAAAGCGTCCCTGCCCGATCGTGGCGGCCTGTCCATAGAAATCCTCGGCCTCGGCGCAATCGCCTAAAATTAGTGCCGCTTCGCCCAAGGTTGCCAACCGCCAATAGTCTTGGCCGCTGCGTTTTTCGGGGGCGGACAACTGTCCTAGGCAGACCGATCGCACCTGTTGCGCTAAGGTTTGGGCTTGGGTGAGGTCGCCTTTGACGAGGGCTAGGGTGGCGGCGTTAATGCCTGTCCAGACGCTGCGACTTTGTTGGTAGGCTTGCTGGTAGCGCTGGTAGGCTAGGCCCAATTGCAGGGTAGCGATCGTCGGATCGGTGGCCTGTTGCCAGAGGTCTTTGTGGGTGCGGGCGAGGAGGCCGATCGTTTCTTCGTCTTCCTGGCCGGATTCGACTAACTGGACTAGGAGTTGATTGGCGGTGACGGTGCTGCCGCTGCGGGCGAGGGCGAGGGCGAGGAGTTGCTGTAAGCGCAAGTCCTGGGGCCAGTAGCGCAAGCCTTCGGCCAGGGCATCGTAGGCCATGAGGGGTTCGCCCAGTTGCAGGAGGGCATCTCCGAAGGCGCGGTAGATATCGGAACTGCGGGGCTGGATCCGAATGATTTCCCGACGCAGATCTAGGAGGGAACTGAGGTTGAGTTCTGCCGATCGGGTTAAGCCCTGGACCATGACGGCTAGGTCTTGATCTTCTAGGAAGAGGCTGGGGGGGCTGGTGGGATCCCGCACTTCGACGCGATAGCCCAGGGCTAGCAAGGCTTTGAGGGTTTCGGAGACTGTGACTCGTCGGCTTTGTTGTTCCCGATCGGGGAGGTCGTTGTAGTTGACTAGGTAGGGGTGTTGGCGGAGGGTGAGGTCGTACTGTGGCCCATAGTGCCAGCCATCGTCTAACCGTTGCTGCACCCAGATATCGTGGCTATTGCGGGCCAAAATTTCCGCTAACTTCAGATACTCCGCTGTTAGCGTAATGTGTGCAGTTTCGATCGGCTGAGGTTGGTACTGCAAAATCTTTCTCGCTACAGTAAACAGGACTCAAATCAATTAATACACAACTCCCTGACTTCTAGTTGATCCCCTGATCCCCCCTACCCCCCTTAATAAAGGGGGAACTGGAAATTTAGAGAAAATCGACGAGAATGAGGGTAAATCTGAGATTTTTCTCAAAGTCCCCCTTTTTAAGGGGGATTTAGGGGGATCGAATCTTCGCAATGACGAATTCATTAGATACTGCTCCCAATAGATCACAGCTATTACTCCATGTCCCAACGCACATTCTCCAAACTCTCCTGCACACTCAAAATATTTGGGTGTCCCGGCGGAAAAACTTGCTGGTAGATGCTGAGAGCTTGCTCTAGGAGGGGTAAGGCCCGATCGTATTGTCCCTGATTTGCGTAAAACACCGCTAAATTATTCAAACTCATGGCAGTATCTGGATGATGATCTCCCAATTGCTCTTCACTAATTTCCAATGCTTCAAGTAACAACGGCTTTGCATCCTCATAACGCCCCATTGATGAGTACAATCCTGCTAAGTTATTCAAACTGGTGGCAGTGTCTGGATGACGATCGCCCAATTGCTCTTTACTGATTTCCAAAGCTTCGAGATACAACGGTTCTGCATCCCCATGACGCTCCATCGCTTTGTACAATGCTGCTAAGTTATTCAAACTGGTGGCGGTATCTGGATGACGATCTCCCAATTGCTCTTTACTAATTTCCAAAGCTTCGAGATACAACGGTTCCGCATCCCCATAGCACCTCATCGATTCATACAGTGCCGCTAAATTATTCAAGCTCGTGGCGGTATCTGGATGGGAATAGCCCAACTGCTCTTTACGGATGTTCAAGGCTGCACGATACAACGGTTTTGCCAACTTATAACGCCCCATCAATCGATATAATGCCGCTAAATTATTTAAACTCGTAGCGGTATCTGGATGGCAATATCCCAATTGCTCTTTACGGATGTTCAAGGCTGCACGATACAACGATTTTGCTAACCTATAACGCCCCGTCAATCGATACAATTCTGCTAAATTATTCAAACTTGTAGCAGTGGATAGATGGCGTTTACCCAATCGTGCTTTACGGATTTCCAAAGCTTTGAGACACAACGGTTCTGCATCCTTATAACGCCCCATCAATCGATACAATTCTGCTAAATTATTCAAACTTGCAGCAGTGGATAGATGGCAATCGCCCAATTGCTCTTTATAAATTTTCAAGGCTTCGAGATACAACTGTTCTGCATCCTTATAACGCCCCATTGATGAGTATAATGCCGCTAAATTATTCAAACTTGCAGCGGTGTCTGGATGGCGATCACTCAGTTGCTCTTGACTGATTTCTAAGGCTCGAGCCCAGCACCGTTCCGCCTCCTGCCACAAACTCAAACTCCCATAAAACCGCCCTAACCCATTACAGCACCAACACTTATCAAAGCCCTCCAATCCCTCCGTCCACTTTGCTGCCACCTCCTCCATCTGCGGCACCGCACCCTGCACCCGCACCCGCTCCGCCACCGTCACCGTCTGGTCGATCGTCTTCGCAATCTCCGTAATCACCCGCGCAAAGCGTTCCCCAAAATCCCCTGGCCGCCGCACTGCCACAAACTCCCGCACCAGCGCGTGCATCTGGTACCGCCCATCCCCCAACCGACTCAACAAACTCCGCTTCACCAACGTCCGATCGAGCACCTCCTCCACCTCTTCCACCTCCGGCAAGCAATCCCGCACCCAGCCCACCTCGATCGGCCCGATCGCAAACACACTCACCATCCCCAACACCAACCGCGCCCGCTCATCCAACGGCTGCCAACTCAACGCGATCGCCGCCTGCACATTGCGCCCATAATCCATCTCCCCCGGCACCTCATCGATCGCCCGCGCCGCCAACGACTTCGCCCGCAACTCCGCCAACACCCCCGCGATCGTCCCACCCTCCGACAAATACCGCCCCACCAACTCGATCGCCAACGGCAACCGCCCCAACCACTCACACAACTCCCGCGCCGCCCCCAACTCCGCCACAGATTCCCCTAAATTCCGGGCAGATCCCCCTAAATCCCCCTTCAAAAGGGGGAATTTGAGAGAATCTGAGTATTCTCCCGTAATCTCACTAATTTCCTCTAAATTTCCAGTTCCCCCCTTTTGAAGGGGGGCTAGGGGGGATCCAAAGGCTAGGGGGGATCCCATCATCTGCAACAAAAGATCGATCGCATCCTCAATCTCCAACACCCCCAACGCCAAACAACTTACCGGACGCTGCATCTGCACCCGCGTCGTCATCAACACCTGAAACGCTCCCGACAGCGGCAAATATCCCTTCACATCCCGGTACTCACCCACATCATCCAACACCAGCAACTTCCGCCCCGGCAGCACCCCATCCCACCGCGCCAAATAATGCCGCACCACCTCCGTCTCATCCAACTGCGGATCAAGCTCCTCCAACCCGACCGATCGCGCCGCATAACCCAAAATATCCGTCGCCACCGATCGCGCCGACACCCACCAAATCCCCCCCGGATACTCCGCCTCATACGCCTTCGCATACTGCCGCGCCAGCGTCGTCTTACCCACGCCACCCATCCCCACCGCCGCGATCGCCACCCGATCGGCCACCCGCAACCGATCGTGCAACTCTCGCATTTCCCGATCGCGACCCACAAAGATCGCCCCGAAAAAGTCCTTAGGATAGTAATAGGGGGGACTTAACTTTATCGGCTCCCGTTCCGACGCCTCCAGTCAATCCGGTTTCACGCCATAGTTAAAAGTAATCGTCCCAGTATTGTCCTTAATAATGGGCGCTTTATTATCCGTAAACTCATTTTTCTCAGCCTTCCCACCAAACACATTCCAGACCTCGCCGCCATTCATCTCACCAATATTGATCTGTTGATGAATTTCCGCCGCAATCTGCTCCACAGCTTTCTTAAACTCCGCATCCGCCTCCAAAACCTGATTCACACCCTGAACCAAATTCCGGTTCGCATTCTCATCCCCCTGTGCCGCCGCTTCCAACAGCTTCTGCGCTTGCGTTGGGTCACTGGCCCGCTGAAGACACTTCCCCCAAACCATCTGCCCCAGCGTCTGAATCTTCTCCTTAACCGCACCAGGGAGCTTCTCCACCACCATCTCACCCAGCTTCGACCCTACTCCCTCATAGAACTTGTCCAGAATCACCTTCGCGATCGGAGTTGCCAAAAAAAGCGAGATTGTTGCGATTGGTTCCATAGCTAATCTCAGGCAGAACAACTACTCTTACAGTTCTACCGCAGAAAAATCCAACTTTCCGCAAATTTTCGGCCAGATTCAGCAACGCTACAATAGACGGCGTTGCTGAATCTGGCTATGAAACAGTTTCTGAAAGCCTTGAAGCTCTGTTCCCGATCCGGCGAAATCATAGCGTCATTCAGCAACGCCCAGGGCTAGTCCAATTGAACCAAACCCAGCCAAGACAAAATTGCAACACTCAGTGCCAAGAAAATTAGAATACTAGACGCAATACTGTAGGAAGTCTGAATGCTAAAAGCTTTCACGATCGGTTGCAACACGATCGGTGAACAAAACTGACCTAGAAAAATGCAGCTTGTCAGTCCCCCTAAAACCTTTCCTCGGCGAGAGATTGGCGTTTTAGCATTCAGCCAGACATTAAGATTGGGCAGAACTAATCCCACCCCTAACCCGGAAAGCACTAAACCTGCCAAAATCCCACTGTAGCTATGGGCTGTTGCGATGACACTATAGCCTAACCCCATCAATCCATAAAGTAGAATCAAAACTTTGCTAAAACTGAAGTTAGCATTCAGCTTGCCATATCCTACCGCTGAAATTGCGGTTGCCACGCTAGATACTGCAATCGCAATTCCCGCTTCTCGGCTACTCCCCAAAGCCAACTGCTTTAGATAAAACGGCAACTGTACTGGCACCATGTAAAACATCACCATGGTAACGATCGTGAGCCCATAGACTGTTGAAATTGCCGATTGGGATAACCCCACAGGTTCCGAGAAAAAATCTGAAGTCAGCACATCAGTCGGGATAACTTCAGTAGAGGTCGATCGATTGATCATCGAGCTCTTGACGATAGTGGGTCGAATCTTGGGACGATGCACTTCATTAGCATCGGTGAGAATTGAACCTAAGGAATTTGCGTTGGCTAAGGAGTGACGATCGCGATCCTGAGACAGTTGGCTCAAGTGGGACGATCGATTTGCCACCCGGACAGGCTCAGGCAACGTTAGCCACACCAGAGGTAACGCAATAAAAGCCACTAGATAAATCAAAAACGGCATGTGCCAGTTGAATTCAGCTAGAAATCCGCCAAATAGGACAAAAACAACACCGCCTAAGCCCATGGCCGCTGACTGCCAGCCCAGTACCTTCACGCGGGTGGCTCCGGTGTAATAGTCGGCAATTAGCGTGGCGGAAATTGTGGTAATTGCTGCCACTGCAATCCCCAACAAGGCTCGACTGAACAAAAGCAGTGTTAAATCATCAAAAATTAAACCTGCACTGCCCGCTACACCATAAAGCAAGACCGCCCCTAGCATGAATGGTCGGCGACCATATCGATCGATGAGCACCCCCACAGGTGAACCTGCGATCGCAGTAAACAACGAAGGTAGCGCAAGTAATAGCTTGGCCCATAAATCCGCGTTCGAAATATCGGCAAAATGCTCCTGGATTTTCGGCAAAGCGGGCGAAATGGCCGCACCTGCCATGATAGTCATCGTACTGGTCAGCAACAGGGTAAGGATTTTCAACATGAACGATCGGCAGAATCTAGATGCTCCAGTTTAAGGCTTAGGGGGAGCGTCTTGGGATCGACTCCAGGCCAGATCCCTCGCCAAGCAGTCCACCTTATTTGGCATAGATTCCCTGCCCTTCTTGCAACTTGACCGCTAAAACCCTAAACCCATCTCTAGAAACTACTGAAATTTTATGGCAACTATCTTCTAGACAATTTGAACTAAATTATGCTTGAGAGAATACTTGTCGGCCCCTAATCCTGTTTCATCAAGGTTTTCTGATGCGTTGACTTGACATTTATCCAGAGTCCCTATAGCCTCGTTATTGAGAATATTTATGAAAAAAGATGGCATCAGCTTGGGGACTTGAATGTTGTGGCAGTCTTTGGCAATGGCAAATGTATCCCGTTGAAATTCGACCTGCCAGCACATTGCGAGAATTTGAGGCGATGTATGCTCAGCGATGGACTGTCCTGAGATATCCCCTCAAGATGGAAGGTAGTCTGCAATCTAATCAACCTCTCCTGTCACCGGTTCCAACGGCCCATCATCTAATTGCCGTTTGTAATCAAGAGATTGTGGGTTCAGCTCGGCTTTGTCATTTAACGCAGACCTTGGGAAGCCTATCCTATGTTGCAGTGTCGATCGAATTTCAGCGGCAAGGCATCGGCACAAGATTGGTTCAGCAGTTGCTAGGCCAAGCCAAGCTCGCGGGCCTCTCCCACGTACGGGTCATGGCTAAAACTGACACCATTCCTTTCTATCAACGCTTAAATTTTCAAGTTCAAGGTGAGGTTATTTATTACCTAGGGATTGCCCATCAGTTTATGCTGTGCCAGATTTCATCCCCATCCACCGCCCCAATGACATAAAGATTTTGTTAAGTATTCCTTAATCAAGCAATTGTCTGAGAAACCTAATGACGCTTCAATGACGCTTCGTTGGTCGATCAGTTGATTGGATCCAATTAACTGATCCAGAATCTGCTATGGAAAAAAATGTGCTTGATTCTTTAATTTGGCATGAAATCGGGGAAATACCTGGATCCAACGATCGTCCCAATCTTGACGCAATCTCTTAGAGCTTGTTTGAAACCGATGGCTAGAACCTTGACTTCCCAAGCTTTTAGCATGATTCGAGGATTTACCTTGAAATGCATTCCCAGAAGGGATGATGGCAAAGATCCCAAATGGTTTCTATGGGATCTCTGTGCATCAAGAATTTCGTAGCATCTGTAGCCATTAAACCTGCTGTACTATGCATACCCCGTGGGCGGGTGAAGTTGCCGCTGAATGGCTGCATCGATCGCCGATCGTGAAATTTCTGTGCCGTTTTGGCAATTCCCTGGCATCTCAAAGAAAATCATGCTATCACACAGATTAAGCGCCCAAACTTGAAAAAGGAGATCGATAACTGGTATTTCCACAGATCCTAAATGGGGAATATCGTGGCCCAATACTCGGGCCGTAACATCTTTAGGATCAGAAAATCCATAAATGACCGTTTTTTCTACATTAGATTGTGTACGATGGGTAAGAGTTACCTTAACCCAAGCCAAGTTGTCGCGATCCGCGTCAGATGTTTGGGCAATATAGTAACTAAGGTGTCGGAGCTGACCTGCAAACCGTTGCAAAACTGGTCCGACCGTTTTTAAGAGTTGTCGCATCTCCCCGTCATTGGGAGCATCTTGAATCAGGGCATCAATTTGTTGCTCTATACTCATCATCTACCATTCAATTATTGAATACTACGAGTCAGGGATTTCTACCTCAAGATTGACGACAGTTAAAGCAGTCACTGTAAAGACCATCTTGACAGAATTGAGAGTAGTTGCTTGACATACCAGACATTAGACATCACGGGGGAAATCTGCCAGAGCGTGGATGCAACTTTTCAGCTAATCCTAAGCGAACTGAAACAAGCTACCACAGCTTCTGAGCACATTTGCCGAGAAGTAGCCGAACGCTTAAGCCAAGAGGTTTCCCGGATCTGCTCGGAGAGCAAACGCATCCAAGACTCTGGAGAGATTATCGCATGGGCCACGGCCTTAGCTCGCCATCGCTTGCAACAGTGCCTCCACTATTACAAGCTGGGATCTCGCCGGGGCCGAGTCGATTTGCACAGTACCCTGAGTGCTGTGGTGTATCGCTATATCACTCCTTCTAAGAGCCAATACAGCTACCAGGCAAGACTGACGCTGATTGAAGACTTTTTACAAAGTTTTTATATGGAGGCATTGAATGCCTTCCGTCGGGAAATGCAATTGCCCAGTAGTTATTCGCCGCAGAACGTCTTGCAGTTGGCGGAATACATGGCATTCACGGAGCGCTATGCTAAACGGCGGATCCCTTTACCGGGGCGGCGCAATCAGCAATTGATTATCCTACGAGCGCAAACTTTTTCGCAACAGCAGCCTAATGAGGCGCTAGTAGATATCGAGCGTGCGGCGGAAGGCTCCCTGATCGAAGGGGAGGATTCGTGGAATATGGCCTCCATTCAGCAGCTACGGGAACAAATGGTGGCCCAGGAGACGGAGCCTGTGGAGGATACGCTGCGGCAAAATGTGGTGCAGGAGTTGATTAACTACCTGGAAGAGCGCAATCAAAAGGACTGTGTGGATTACTTTGTGCTGCGGCTTCAGGATTTGCCCGCCAATGAAATTGAGCAGATTTTGGGCCTGACGCCCCGTCAGCGGGATTATCTCCAGCAGCGGTTTAAGTACCATTTGGTGCGCTTTACCTTTACCCACCGCTGGGAGTTGGTGCATCAGTGGCTGGAAGTTGATCTCGATCGTAATTTGGGGCTTTCCCTCAAACAGTGGGAAGAGTTTAATAAAGGTCTCACCAACCCGCAGCGGACAATTTTGCAGATGAAAAAAGAAAAAGCACCGGATGCCGACATTGCCCGATCGGTCGGTTGCACAGTCAATCAACTGCAAAAACAGTGGTTTAAGCTGTTGGAGATTGCTTGGGAAATTCGAAATTCCCAAATATCCGGAGCAGGTTTATCTATTGATGAATAAGGGTGTATCAGGATGGATTACGACTCAGAGGCATACCAAGCCGCTTTTATCCGACTTGTCCAAGACCTTAAACTCACCCTTTCGGAGGATGAGATTGAGCACTTTTTGACAACGAAGTCATCTGAAGCCGAAACCCTCCTCCCTCTATTGAATGAGGAATTACCACTGAACTCAGGAGACTTACCTGCTGTGCAAGACCGTTATTATGCGTTGTTAAAACATCGCCTACAGGCTGAAATTCAGCGGAAGCCCCCGTTATTTCCTTGGGAAGATGAGATTCTGGATTACCAGGCTGATTCCCTGGGTGAAGCGGTGATGGCTGGGATGAAGCCAAATTCCCTCTGGCTTGCCCAACTGCGTCGGCTCGCGCTGCCTGTAGCATTACCGGATGAATTGTTAGGTCAACTGTTGGCGCAATGCCAGCAAGTGGCTCAGGCGTCCCTTCGGGAGGGCGCTAAGTTGGTGAAATCCGTTGAATCCCTGTTTCCGGGGGAGTTTTTGGAACTGAACCGATTAGCCGGGGTGGTGATGGTGTCTCCCGCACGATCTGGTTATGCCAGTCTGCAGGAACGCCTTGCCGAATTGGGTGATGATGTGCCCGATAGCTATGCTACAGCGCTGCCTCCGCAACAAATGATTCTCTCCATGCTGGCGGCACGGGAAATTTTAAATTCCTTAAGTTTGTCGGTTGTTCCGAATCAACTTCAGTCCCATCAATGGGTCACCGAAATTGGTGCCCTGACCCTGGAGGTAGATTACCGATCGCAGGATGGTGGGATGACTCTGCGGATTCAAGGACAACTTCCCTGCGGGGGCAGTTTGACGCTACAAGGTGAACAGGGACGATCGATCGCAGAACGGGACGATGCAGGCAATGTAATTGTGGAATTACATGATTTATTACCAGGGCAGTCGGCTCAGTTGGAAGTACGTTTAGGCGAGGATGATGGATTGCTGTTTGTGATCGACCCAGCGTAATTCGTTGCATTCGATCCTAGGCAATTCCAATGACAATCCTGACCGCCTGAATATCCACCGATCGCAACCCGTCACAGAGAGCTTGGGCCATTGGCAACGTTGGTCGCAGGCAACTTTGTCTATGGATAAGTTTGACTGGCTACCTGGATACACCGTTGAACGCAGATAAATATTGAACGCAGAAAATGTTGTTTAAATTTCGTCTAGACAGCTAGTAACTCAATCTACCCCCTTTGGGGGAGAATGCCGTTAGTTTAATCAAAAACGCTTGTGGTGTTGCATATGCTACTGTTCTGTCTCTGCAATCTCCGCAATTAATCGAGGTAGTAGAACGCTGTACTCACTTGTGGGTATGATGATGCACGATCGTTCCTACCATGATTAATCGCAAGTAATCGTAAAAATTGGTTAATCGTAAAAACCGGGGCTCCAGCCTAGATAGGCGGGTTATTGAGAAGCCCCCGGTTTTGGTTGTACGAGGTTTCGCGCTCGAACCAGAAAGCTTTACCCGTCATTAATCGGGAATCTGCAAAACAATCGAACTGTAGATTCGATCATTGCCGACTCCCGATTTTTGCAACTGCGCGATCGCGGCTAGTTTCGATCGCTTGAATCGACTAAGCCTGTTTGAGATAGCGCTTGAAAAAGCCAAACGTCATATCCCACGCTTCTTGAGCCGCAGCAGGCGCATAGGTTTCCCGCTGGTCATTGGCAAACCCGTGTTGAGTATTGGGAAACACACTCAAGGTATAGCGCTTTCGGGCGTTGGTTAATGCCGTTGTAATACGAGCATGTTCCTCCGCATTAATGTACTGATCCTCCGCGCTGTAAATCAGTAATAACGGAGATTTCATTTCAGGAATGCGATCGAGCAACGAAGCCCGTCCCAATGGGTCAGGATTCGAGGCAATGCCACCACCGTAGAAAGCCACCGAAGCTTTGATGCGATCGGGATAGGCTGCGTTGGCGAGAAACGCAAACCGTCCCCCCATACAAAAGCCCACCGTTCCGATCGCCGATGCCTTCACCTCAGGCCGTTTCCCCAGAAAATCTAACGATTGTCCCAGTTCCTTGGTGAACTGCTCATCCTTCATCGTTTTGAGCTTGTCGATCGCCCCTGGTAAATCCTTGTAATCAAACACGTCCCCGTAATAAATATCCGGTGCCAGAGCTGCATAGCCATACTTGGCGCACATGTCGCAAATACCTTTGATTTGGCTATTCAATCCAAAGGCTTCCATAATCACAATCACAGCGGGAAAGGGCTTCTTCGCTTTTGGATCCGATGGAGTGACGTAATAGCCCTGGAGCTTACCCGCGATCGTCACCATTTTTCCCTTGGGGGAATTGGTCATTGATGAATGCTGATGGGGCTCTGTTTTGGCTAAGAGGCTCTGCCCAGATGTCGCGGCTGAAGTGGCTACGGTAGCAGCGATCGCTGAGGTACCCAGTAAAAGATTCCGACGCTTCATGAAACCCAAATCTCCCAAAATCCAACTCTCGATTTCCTTTCTACTATAGGTAATCTCCTCAAGTGTTGGAATTTGCAGCATTCTTCTCCAGCAAAAATTCGACAAGATAAGCGCTCAGAGAATTCTGAACGCTCTCAAAAATTTCTGATGTAAAGACTTCTGCCAACCCCATGGTCAGAGCAATGATTGCCAGAAGAATCAGTACTCGAGAAATCAGTCGCAGTCCCTGAAAATGGGATGTTTAACGGTTGCGATAGGGAACCGTTTTTTCGATATCGATGTTTTGCACCGAAGTTGTGCTGGGTCTGCCTGCAGTCGCGTTGAGGCTTCTGGCCATTCTGAGGAACTCGCTGGGGTCGCCTGTCTTGGGTTGATCTTGATAGGAACGGAAGGTGCGAACCGATTCTTGCCAAATTCCTTGGGGGAAGCCCAACTTGGCGCGATAGTAAGCATCGTAGCGAGGTGTCGTGATGTTGAAGGGGATTTCACCAACGGCACGGCTGGGCAGAGTCCGACGACGGTGGTAAGGAACGGTGTTTTCCCCAAAGTTTTCGATGTACTCATCGCTATTGAGGAGTTCATCTACAAAGCCTTTTACGCCTTTGGTCATGACTATGGCTGACCAAGCAATCTTTTCAGCTTCGTTGTAAACCCGACGGCCTAAAACCTTTTGAACGCAGTGCTCAACAAAACGATAGTTACTGTTCTTGTTGTAGAAACTATCAATGAAAGTGTTCGACAGCAGTAATCCACGAATGAAGTCGCGCACGGTAATCTGTCTGTTACGCAACTGAGATTCCAGGATGATTTCCCGATCCCACTTAAATGCATGGAAGAAAATCTGGCGGTACGCTGCGTTAATCAGATCTCCCATGTCTGTATGAGAAAACTGATCATCTGTTGAATAAATGATAGCTTCATCATCCCGAGCACCTAGCGCATCTACACGCTGATTGGGACAGGATGGCGGATAAGCTAACAGAGGAATAGCCACGTTTACAAAATCTCCCAGTGTTACACAACTTTCAAATTGTCCCCGATTATATAAGTGAGAGGGAAGTGGAATCTGCAAGGAATGAATAAAACGTTACAGATTACATCAGCCACGGCAGCAATCCCTTCAGCGACCTTCAACGGAGGTGTCAAACTGAGAAAATTAACACTATTTTTAGCGGTTTTTAACAATCTGTTACATATTCAACTGCTCAATAATTTGTAACAAAAATGCCTCTCACAGCATTGTATAAACAAATTTATATGGACTGAGTCTCTCAGTTTCGCAACAAAGCTTTACTTAAATCGAACATTTTCTTAGGAGACTGATTCAAATGTTAGACGCCTTTACTAAGGTTGTGACCCAAGCTGATGCTCAAGGACAACTGGTGAGCAACGCTCAGATTGATGCTTTGCTAGCGGTGGTAAAAGATGGTGCGAAGCGTACCGATGTTGTGAACCGGATTACTGGGAACTCTTCCACGATCGTGACCAATGCCGCTCGTGCATTATTTGAAGAGCAGCCCCAACTGATTGCTCCGGGCGGAAATGCTTACACCAACCGTCGGGTGTCTGCTTGCATGCGCGATATGGAAATCATTCTGCGCTATGTTACCTATGCTGTGTACTTAGGCGATGCCAGTGTATTGGACGATCGCTGCTTGAATGGCCTGCGGGAAACCTATGTCGCTTTGGGTGTACCGGGTAACTCCATGGCCACCAGCGTTCTCAAAATGAAAGATGCTGCGATTGCAATCGCGAACGATCGCAACAACATCCAACCTGGGGATTGCAGCTCTTTGATTGCTGAGTTGGCAGGCTACTTCGATCGGGCAGCAGCAGCTGTTAGCTAATTTTTGAACTTGGTTTTTTAGCCCAGCATATCTGAGTTTTAATTCGTTCCGAATTCGGCTTTTTCTAGTTGATTTTTCCAATTTTTCTAGCTAAAGCTTTGTTCCGTTAGACATTTTTCTAAGATCACGTAGGGAGATTTTATTCCAATGAAAACGCAATTAACTGAAGCGGTTGCTGCTGCTGATTCCCAAGGTCGTTTCCTCGGCAACACAGAGCTACAAGTTGCCTTCGGTCGTCTGCGCTTGGCAACGGCTGATCTAGAAGCTGCAAAAGCGATCGGTTCTAAGGCTGCTCAATTGGCAGAAGGCGCAGCTAATGCCGTTTACCAAAAGTTCCCCTACACCACCACCATGACCGGAAGCAACTACGCTTCTGATGCTCGGGGTAAGGCAAAGTGCCTGCGGGACATCGGTTACTATGTGCGGATCATTCAATACTGCTTGATCGCCGGTGGCACTGGCCCCGCAGATGATTTCTTGTTGGCCGGGATTGCTGAAATGCACAGCCGCTTTGAATTGGTACCGAGCTGGTATGTAGAAGCCCTCAAGTACATCAAAGCCAACCATGGTTTGAGTGGTGACCCAGCCCTTGAAGCGAACTCCTACATCGACTACATCATCAACGCACTGAGCTAGTTGTGTGCTTTGCCCGGAAAGGTCAACAATTCTTCTGCAAAAGGAGAGTTGTGGATCATTCCGGGCCGCTTTTTAGCCATCAAGTTAAAAATCTGTAAAACATCGTTTGCTGATTTGGTTTGCTGATTATTTAGTTGATTGGGAGAAACCAATATGGCTGGCTTACAAGAGGCGAGTAGATTAGGAATTAAACCCTTTGAAGAAGCATCCCCGGTTGAATTGCGCTCCAATGCAACCTCCGATGCAATTCAGGGTGTGATTGCTGCAGCCTATCGTCAGGTTTTGGGCAATGAGTATTTGATGAAGAGCGAGCGGTTGACAGGGCCAGAATCTCTGTTGACTCGCGGCGTGATTAATGTGCGGGATTTTGTGCGGGCGATCGCGCAGTCGGAACTTTATCGTAAGAAGTTTTTGTATCCCAATTTCCATGTTCGCTTCATTGAGTTGAACTTTAAGCATTTCCTAGGACGGGCTCCCTACGATCAGTCGGAGATTTCCTATCACTTGGATCTCTTTATTTCTGGAGGGTACGAAGCGGAGATTAACTCTTACTTGGATTCTGCGGAATATCAAGCAAGCTTTGGCGATAATATCGTCCCCTATCACCGGGATTTTCAAGTTGATCATCCAGGGCAACGGGCGGTCGGATTTGGTCGTTTGTTGCAGCTCTATCGGGGCTATGCCAACAGCGATCGGGCCCAAGGGCAAACCCAACCTCGCTTGACCTGGGAAGTCGCACGTAACTTGGCGACTCCTGTCACTGCTCCTGCAACAGGTGCACTTTCTGGTGCGATCGGGGGTCGTCGAGGCGATGTGTATCGGGTGCGCGTGGTTCGTGGGGCTTCAGCGAATGCTCCAGTGGTTCGGCGCAGCACCACTGAGTTTCTAGTGTCCTATGATCAACTGACGCCGAAATTGCAGCAGTTGAGCCGGACTGGGAACAAGGTCGTCAGCGTGACTGCTGTTTAGATCGTTGCGGTTTAAATCACTGCGGTTTAATCCGTAAGCAATCAATCCCCTAGCTATCAGCTATGGGGATTGTCGAGTCATAACGAGTTATTGAAGGAGGATTTGAGGTGGCTATTACAACCGCAGCAGGTCGCCTAGGAACGTCGGCATTTAGTAATGCCGCGCCGGTGGAACTGCGTCCCAATGCAACTCAGGCCGACATTGAAGCTGTTATTCTTGCTGTGTATCAACAGGTGTTGGGAAATCCTCACCTCCTGACATCGGAGCGGTTGGTTCTGCCCGAATCGCTCTTGCGGGATGGCAAAATTACAGTGCAGGAGTTTGTCCGGCAAGTGGCCAAGTCGGGTTTGTATAAGGAAAAGTTTTTCCACAATAATTTCCAAAGCCGGACGATCGAACTGAACTTCAAGCACCTGTTGGGTCGGGCTCCCTACTCCCAGGCGGAAATCACGGAGCACATGGATCGCTACCAATCCAAAGGGTTTGATGCGGACATTGACTCTTACATTGACTCTCCAGAGTACCAAGCCAACTTTGGGGAAAACATTGTGCCCTACTATCGCGATCTGGTGACCACAGGCGTGGGGCAACGGGCTGTGGGATTACCTCGCCTGTTACAACTGTACCGGGGCTATGCCAGCAGCGATCGGGCTCATTTGACCGGTGGTGCACCCCGCTTGGTGAAGGAATTGGCTCGCAACACCGCATCTACAGTCGTGGCTCCGTCTGGCGGTGCAGGTGGATTTGCCTTCCTGCCAGCGGCTAAGGGCGATGCTTCGGTGAGCGCTTTTGGAGGCTCTAAGGCGTTTGGTTCTGGACGGTTGTTCCGGGTGGAAGTTGCCGCCATCAGTGGCCCAGGCTATCCCAAAGTTCGGCGGGTGAACAAAGCGGTCATCATTCCTTACGAAGAGCTAACGCCCCACATGCAGCGGGTTCAGCGGCAAGGTGGAAAGATCGCTAGCATCACCCCCCTGTAATCACTTGGCCAATTGCTATTGTCATCGCCATCACAATCATCGCTAGGATCAACTTGATTCATCCATCAATGAGATCCCTGTGGGAATGGTACGCCAACACACTAGAGCAGACCTATGGATTGACTTGCAGATCTGTAGTTTCACTCTAGTGTTTTTTATGTTGTGTTTTTGATGCCTATCTTTTACCGAGTTAACCTTATTCACACCAGTCAAAATCTTCCAGACCCATCCGGTAAACGCAGCCAAGCTCCAGCTAAACAGCGCTCTTAACCTTCTGCCACCTCTGGCAGCCAAGCCTTGGCCCGAGCCACTTGCACCGCCTGTAATCGATCTCTCACCTCCAACTTATGTAAAATTGAATGGACATGTACCCGCACCGTTCCCGCCGAAATATACAATAATTGGGCAATCTCCGGGTTACTGTGCCCCTGGGCAATTAACGCCAGAATTTCCTGTTCCCGTTGCGTTAATGGATTTTCTGCCAGAGATACTTGAGGGTATTCGATCGTAGGTTCAGCAGATGACTGTGTCGGTGAGCGAACTAGCGTTTGCCGTAACATTTGCGTGGCTGCTGCATCCCACCACGAGGCACCTTTGGCTACCGATCGAATAGCTAAAACTAACGTCTCTGCCGCAACACCCTTTAAGCAATAGCCTTGAGCCCCTGCCTCCAACAATCGGGACAATAGCACCACATCCTGCCGAGAGGTTAGTACGAGGATAGGCAAACTCGGTTGGAGCAGTTTGATCTGACGGCATGCTTCAATCCCCCCAATTCCTGGTAGACCTATATCCAATAACACCACATCCAACGACTGACTGCGGGCAATCTCGATCGCTGTTTCTCCATCTTCTGCCTCTGCCACAATTTCAAATTCTGGTTCTTGCTGGAGCCGCACTTGCAGTCCTAGCCGAAATAACTCGTCATCTTCCACTAACAAAATCCGCATAACCCATTTCGCAATCGCGCAACAACCCGATCGTGCTATTGCAATCACTCGGGCAAATAAACAGGCAAACTAATTCCGAACATAGCACCCTTCGGGGGCAGATAGGGCGATCTATTTTCCGCCCAAATTTTTCCCCCATGGGCCGTAATGATTTGTCGTGCCAAATATAACCCCAAACCCGATCCCTTCGCCTGTCGATCGCTATTCCCTTGGTAAAATCGTTGGAACAGTTGGGAAAATTCCTCCGGTTGAATCCCCGCTCCCATATCTAGTACCTTGACGCAATGGTGCCCGTTGACCGTTTCTAGGATCACTTCTACCCGATCGCCTCGCCGGGAATGATTAATTGCATTGGTTAATAGATTTGTTAACACCCGCTTTAATTGCAACGTATCCCCCCGCACCCAGAGAATTCGCCGAAATTCGGAATCACTATGGTGAACGCTGAGATAGACCTGACGATTTGTCGCCAAAAGGGTCATTTGATTGGCAACTTCTTCCACAAGCTGCGTCAAATCCAGAGGAATTAACGTTAAAGCTAACCCTTCCAAATCATTGCGATAGACATTCAATAATGTTTCCACCAGTTCCAAACTGGTTTGATGACTCCGCACCATTGTCATTAAAATCTTCTGCTGAGGGGCTGACACCGTGTCAAACTGTCCCTGCTGGAAGGCATCCAACGTCGCGATCGCGCCTATCTTCAGATCATGGGTGAGGGTTCCTGCAAAATCCTCTCGTAGACCCACCAGTTTATTGTGGGCCTCTAACTGAGCTTGCTGCTGATCAAGGGCACTGGCATAGGTTGCAATGCGATCGCTCAGAATTCCAGTAACCACTAATGCGAAGACAACAATTATACGGTTAATAACGCTTGAAAAATGAGTGGAGGAATTAGATGGAAACCAAAGATTTAATAAAGTTAGCATTGAAGTTAGAGCAATAAAAAATATAGTTATAGAACACTGAAACCGAATGAGTTAACAAAATAGAACTAATGTAAAAGTATCCTAAGATGTATTCTACTAGAGTTGCCAAATCAATCAAAAAAAAATACTTAATATTAAGCAAATAATTAAAAAGCGATCGCGGGACTCTTGAGGGAATTTAGAAAGACTGGCTTGTAGACTTACCATAGAAGTTCTTCCAGATAGCGTGGAGTTTCAGTTGGAAAAATGAATACAAATCTATCTATTGTCATCCTAAAGGGTGTTGCAAGCCTTGAATAATAAATTCGGGTAGTGCCCTGAAGGGCAGGATAGAATAGTTGAGAGAAACTCAAGGAATTTTGCACGGGAGGCAGTGACAATGACAATGCATACCTGTCCAAGTTGTGGGTCACAAGAGGTCAGTCGCAATGGTATAACCCGTCATGGCAAACAAAATTACAAATGTCGGGACTGTGGTCGTCAGTTTGTCCTCGATCCCGTCTGGAAAGCCATTACTCCAGAGCAGTATGGACTGATTGATCGGATGCTCCTCGAGCGCGTCTCCTTAGCAGGGATTGCCCGGATTCTACAAATTTCTGAAGACACCGTGCAACGCTATGTCAACGCCAAAGCTGCCGTTGT
Source organism: Alkalinema pantanalense CENA528 (assembly GCF_050753345.1). Lineage (NCBI taxonomy): Bacteria > Bacillati > Cyanobacteriota > Cyanophyceae > Leptolyngbyales > Leptolyngbyaceae > Alkalinema > Alkalinema pantanalense. Next base: position 43,106 of record NZ_JBLZFX010000036.1, read on the forward strand.
GCCCCAACAAGTGGAGGTGAGTGAGAAACCAAAAAAGCGCCTAAATGTCCAGATGGATGAGTTGTGGTCATTTGTTGATGATAAAGGCAATCAGCAATGGGTTTGGTTGGCGATCGATGCTCAAACGCGAGAGATTGTCGGGGTTCAAGTGGGTGACCGGAGTGCGGCATCGGCTCAAGCGTTATGGGAGTCGATGCCCCTGGTGTATCGGCAATGTGCAGTGATTTACACGGATCATTGGAGTGCCTATGGAGTCGTGCTACCTAAGCAACGGCATTGTAGTGTCGATAAAGACAGTGGGCTGACCAGTTATATTGAACGATTCAACTGCACACTGAGACAACGGGTGTCCCGGCTAGTTAGAAAGAGCTTGTCGTTCTCGAAGAAAATAGACAACCACATTGCAGCCATTTGGAATTTTGTGCATCACTACAATGCGACACGACGACGTAAGCTAGGTCTTGCTTGATGCACTACTTATTTCCCTGTCCTGCCCTTCAGGGCACTACCGTAGCGGATACCGTAGAGGAGGATAGTGCGGGTGGAGATCCCGCTACAATAGCCTGTAATATCCACGAGCGAGTCCTAGTTTGTATTTCAACCTATCCCAACTCTGTGCAGCTCATTCGGCGGGGTGCCCGGATTGCCAGTTACATGAACGCTCAGTTTTACACACTTTTTGTCGATCACCCCGATCGCTTCCTAACTCGTAAAGAAAGCTTGCATGTGGAAACCTGCGAACGCCTCTGTCAGGAATTTGGGGGGATTTTCCTACGAATAAAGCAAACGCAGATCCCTCAGGCGATCGCTCAAGTGGCCGGGGGGCACCGAATTACCCAAATTGTTATCGGCGAAAGCCAGCAATCTCGCTGGAAACGCTGGATTCGCGGATCATTTACTCAGCGCCTAATGAAGCTTATTTGGCAAAAGCACATTGATCTGCACATTATTGCAACCGAAAATTAGGTAGGGCTTTTTATGTATTTATCTATGAATTGACACTAGTGTTTTCAATTTATTTCTAGATCAATTTAAGAACGGTTCGAATCCAGTAATTTTTGAATTGTTTCCAACAATTGCTTCAAGCGTACAGGTTTACTTAGGTAGTCATCGGCTCCGGCGGCGATACATCGTTCAGCATCACCCTGCATTGCTAAGGCAGTCAAGGCAACGATCGGAATATTGGCCACAGTGGCATCGGCTCGTAACTGACGAATTGCCGTTAAACCATCCACTCCTGGCATTTGGATATCCATTAAAATCAGGTCTGGTTGATGCTCTTTTGTTAGGGTTACGGCTTCTGCGCCATTGCCTGCTATGACAAGGTGATAACCTCGGGATTGCAGATAAGCGCTGAAGGTTTCAATGTTATCTTCGTTGTCTTCAGCGAGCAAAATTAAGGGGCAGGTTGCGATCGACGAGCTCTCTTCTACGGGAAGATGTTCTGATTCCGTGGGGGAAGTTGGCAAGGACGCAGGGGACGGTAGCGCTTCGATCGTCGGCATTTGATAGGGTAATGCCACGGTGAAGTAACTCCCTTGGCCGGGTTGACTTTCTACATAAACGGCTCCACCATGTAACTCTGCAATTTGCTTTACGAGGGCGAGTCCTAGGCCAGTCCCCGTCTGCTGCCGATTGAGACTGGTATCCACTTGCACAAAGGGTTGAAACAATCGCACGATATCCTCAGGTGAAATCCCAATTCCGGAATCTTGCACTTGAAAGAGAATGAGCGATTGTGGTGCTTGAGAGGTTTGTGCTTGAGAGGTTTGTGCTTGAGAGACTTGTGCTTGAGAGACTTGTTGAGGAATTTTGACATTGCCAACCCACTGTTGATTCTGGCTAACGGCAACCTTTAAACAAACCTGCCCCCCCTCCGGCGTAAACTTCACTGCATTGGTTAGCAGATTGATTAAAACCTGTCGTATCCGCCGTTCATCGGCCATGATGTGCCCCAAATTTTCAGGAATCTCACTCGCCAAGCGGATTTGCTTCTGGTGAGCCTGTTGTTTAACGAACACTAAACTACTTTCGCATAGCTGTCGAATGGAAATTGAGGTTAAATCTACGTCTAATTTACCGGCGGAAATTTTGGAAAGGTCGAGAATATCGTTAATCAACTCCAATAGGTGACGACCACTTTTGGCAATGGTCGCGATCGATCGTTGCTGACGATCGTTTAACTCCCCCAAAATCTGATCCTGCAATGCTTCTGAGAGGCCAAGAATAGCGTTTAGTGGCGTGCGTAATTCATGGCTCATATTGGCGAGAAATTCGTCCTTGAGGCGGGTGGCCCGTGCTAGCTCTGCATTTACCGTTGAGAGCTGAATATTACTTTGACGCAGTTCGTTCGTTCGCTGTTCAACAATCACTTCCAGATTTTGGTTCAATTGCTGTAAGGCTAACTCCGCCTGTTTGCGATCGGTAATATCTGTCAATGTACCCACATAACCAACAACATTACCCTGAGTGTCATATTCAGCAACGGCTTGACCAAATACCCAAATCGTTTGTCCATCGGAATGGATAAAGCGATATTCTAGTTGAAAAGGTCGTTTTTCCTGACGAGATAGTATTGCTTCCTGTACAACCTTTTCTCGATCGTCAGGATGTAAATTACGTTGCCAATTATCTTCAACAGTAGCCTCTTTAGATAATCCAATTATTTCACAACAGCGTTGATTAACATAAATACTCTCTCCTTGTGCATTTGCCCGAAAAATTCCGACTGGAACTGTTGCTGCAAGGGCTGCATAACGTTGCTCACTTTCCCGCAAACGAACTTCTACTTGCTTACGCTCTATCAGTTCTACTTGCATTTGGTCATAGGTGGTTGCCTGTTGAATCGCGATCGCGAGTTGGGTTGCCAATTGTTGTAGAAAATTGATTTCGTCAGGATGCCATTGGCGAGGGGCTTGAGTTTCAATCATCGTTAATAGACCCCATAGCAAATCTCCATGGGTAATGGGCACTAGCACTTTGGCACGAATGTTTAATTCTTCCAACAATTCTCGATGGCAATTCGCCATTTCAGTTTCGTAAATATCTTCAACCACTCGAACCCGACCTTGGCGGTAGGGTTCTATCCAATTAGCGGCAAAATAAGCATCCTGAACTTGGTGGCCTAAAAAGGTGAGATCCGTTTGTGCTGAGGACTCAGAAACAATGACAGTACTCCAGTCCGGTTGAAACTTCCACACTGCAACGTGATTACATTGAAATAACGATCGCACCTTGTCTACTGTTGTTTGGAGAATATCGGGTAAGTTGAAGGACGATCGAATCTGGCTGGAAATCGTTGCAATTAGGTGTTCTTGTTCCACCTTGGTGCGTAGGGCGGCGGTTCGTTGGGCTACTTGCGCTTCTAGTTCCAGTGTTCGATGTTCCAGCAGTTCTACTTTCTCAGCTTCTAACTGGAGAACTTTTTGTTCTAGTACTTCTGCCAATTTATAGAGCTCCAGCGGATTGAGAGCTTGCAGTAAACTACTTTGAGTCACAATGCCCAAGAGTTGCCCTTGATCATCGGTGACCGCTAAACGGCGAATCAAGTGCTTTTCCATGAGTTGCTGCACCACCCAAAGGGAGTCTTCTTGATGCACCGAGAACATGGGCGTACTCATGACCATCTCAGCGGTACAGCGTTCTAAATCTAATCCCACAGCCTGAAATTGAACCAGATCCCGCTCAGTGACAATTCCGATCGCCTGTTGAAAGGGCGGTTGATTCAAAGTCACCCGAGTTTGCGTAATGACAACCGAGCTGACATGGTGCCGAGTCATCAGACAAGCAATCTCTAATATGCTTGTATCCGCTGTAGCACAAATTACTTCCTTCGTCATGACCTCTGAGACTAGCCGCAACCGTAACAAATCGATCGGGCGGGACGTTTGTCGCAAGCTCTCATGGGTCAAGAGTCCTATCAAATGCTCTTGGTCATCCACAACGGGTAAATGGCGGATGTGGTGAGTCTGGAGCAAATTGATTGCAAGGAAAAGATCGGTGAAGGCCGATTCTTGTAACGTAATGACATCCGTGGTCATCACCTCTCGCAGGGTTAAAGCGTCGATCGGCTGCTGTTGGGCTGTGAGCTTTACCACGTCGCGTTCAGTCAGGATGCCGAGTAATTGTTTGTCCTCAACCACTAATACACAACTGGAGCGAGCTTCTAAGTGCAACTCATCTAGGGTGTGATCATAATCTCTAGTAGTGGCACACCTAGCCCGCACTCCACTCATCTCGCCGATCGCGGCCATGACAGTCATATCAGGCGTAAACACAAGGGGATCGCGAACGATCGCAGACTTCAATTCTGAGGGGGAAAGCGCTGTGGTGTGAATGAACATTATGTTTTTAGCCTAGTTTTTTAGCCCAGAAATCAGCAAATTGAACCCAGCAATCCATTCTTTAGCTTGCCCTAAGATCTGAGAAAAAGTTGAGAATTTTTGTCCTCTCCCACGTCTCAAATCCCAATTAATCAGCTCCTCATTCATTTCTCTAAGTATCACCACGCAAATAGGAAGGCTTCTTGTATCTACTCATCTTATCTATCTAATTTTATTGATCAAGCTTGTTGTAACGATCGAGCCAGAAACGATCGCTATGATGAGTAAGTAAGACTCTATCCTGATGCCGGAATGCAAACTCAAGACCTGCCGACTTCTGTTCGCGATCGCATCCACACCATTGCCCAAAAGCTCGCCCCCCGACTAACTGAAATTCGGCGGCACCTGCACAGTCACCCAGAGCTGAGCGGACAAGAGTATCAAACCGCTGCCTATGTTGCTGGGGTCTTGTCATCGGCGGGATTGCATGTCCAGGAAGGCGTGGGGCGGGTGGGCTTGTTAGGGACTCTCAAGGGGACAGGGCAGGATGGCCGACTGCTTGCCATTCGCGCTGATATGGATGCATTGCCAATTCAGGAACGCGCCCCTATCGACTTTACCTCCCGCAATCCTGGCGTGATGCATGCCTGTGGCCACGATATTCACACCACAGTGGGGCTAGGAACGGCAATGGTTTTGGCAGAATTGGGAGAACTGCCGGGAACGGTACGGTTCCTGTTCCAATCCGCCGAGGAAATTGCCCAAGGGGCAGAGTGGATGGTGCAGGATGGGGCCATGGAAGAGGTGAGTCATATTCTCTCGTTACATGTTTTTCCCTCGATCGTGGCGGGCAAGATTGGCATCCGCTATGGAGCGCTGACCGCCGCTGCCGACGATTTAGAACTTACGATCCTCGGGGAATCCGGCCATGGCGCTCGCCCCCACGAAGCGATCGATGCGATTTGGATTGCGGCCCAAGTAATCGCCTCCCTGCAACAGGCCATCAGCCGTACCCAAAACCCCCTCCGTCCGGTAGTTCTGACGATCGGCCAAATCCAAGGCGGACGTGCCCCCAATGTCATTGCCGATCAAGTCAAACTGACGGGCACGGTTCGATCGCTCCATCCTGAAACCCATGCTTCGCTACCAGCTTGGATTGAGCAAATTGTTGCCAATGTTTGTTCGGCCTATAGGGGGAAGTATCATCTGAGCTATCGGCGGGGGGTTCCATCGGTGCAAAATGACCCTCATCTGACGCAGTTGCTGGAAGCCGCTACGATCGAAGCTTGGGGGCGGGAAGCCTTGCAGATCATTCATGAACCATCCCTCGGGGCAGAGGATTTTGCCGTTTATCTCCGCCATGCACCGGGCAGCATGTTTCGCCTCGGGGTTGGCTTTAGCGATCGAGTGAACCATCCTCTGCATCACCCAGAATTTGAAGCCGATGAGAAATCCATTTTGACGGGTGTCGTTACAATGGCTACGGCGGCCTATCGCTATTGGACAATGGAAGTGTGATTGAGTTTGGGCGATCGTGGTCACTTGATTACCAGTTTGACGCCCAATTTTAGGGTAGAGCCAAGGGCCATCATCCTTGACTCAATTGACTGACTCCAGACAATTTACGGATTGAACTTGCAAGACCTATGCAACTCAAAGTTAGACAGAATACGGTTTTTAAGCAATATACAACGGATTCTTCCCGGCTTTCCCCGAGCGACAAAGTGGACGTTCCAGCGGGGCGCACCTTTGAAGTCCATTCCTGGAAACCGGTGGGGAAGTTTCATTGGAAAGTTGCACTCATTAACCGATTTTTGGGTAACCCCCCCCGTAATACTTGGTATGTGTTTGCGCCCCACGTCGAACTGTTGAGTCAGAAGGGCCAACCTTTACCACTGACTCAATCTCCTTCCAATACAACTGCTTCCCGGCTCAGATTACCCGCTACAAAACAGTTAAATATTCCCCACAAAACGCAGTTAGATAATGCGCTCAATCCTAAGGGGGCTTGTAATGTCACCTGTTTCGCTATGGTGATGCAGTATTTTCAAATTCGTCAAAAGACGCCTGCGATGCAATTGGAAGATGAACTGTATCGCTACATGGATGCTAAGGGACTGAGCCGTCACGAACCGGGAGATTTAGCTGAAATGGCCGCCGCCTATGGGGTCAAAGATGAGTTAACGCTACGAGGAAGTCTAGCGGATATTCGTAAAGCGATCGCGGAAGGCAAACCTTGTATTATCCATGGCTATTTCACCAGTTTTGGCCACATTATTGTAGTGCGTGGCTACGATCGTTCAGGATTTCGCGTCAATGATCCCTTCGGCGAATGGACTTCGCGGGGCTATCACCAAGGCCCCTATGGCAATAACTTGCACTATTCCAACGGTTTAATTCAAAGTAAATGTTCTCCAGAAGGCGTCGATTATATCTGGCTCCATCGGTTGTCGATCGCAAAGTAATAGTGAGAGAGATTTCATTACAGAACCCAGGAATCCAATGTGAATCAACGAATGTTTCAATGGTAATTTTCAAATGACCTGGTCTTATCTTCGGTTTATTTTTGTCGCGTTGTTTGTGCTGTTTGGAAGATGATGACGATAGGCGTTTCTGCCATTGCTACTGCTTCCATTCTGAAGGATTAACCAAATTCCAATGCTGACTCCTACAATGATTCCTAGGGAAACCCCATGGCCAGACCGAAAGAACGGGTAGCCCATCAGTTTGCCCAACAGACCCCAACCCAATAACCCACCAATTGCCCAAATCATACAACGCAGAAGCACGGCATCCCACAGAATGGTTCGCCCCACTTGTCGTTCGGCCCAGACAATTAATAATCGACTCCCCAACCCACCGATCGTGCCTCCCAGCAGGAGAATGGGCATCCAGCCACTGATATCTGCATCCTGGCCTTGACTGAGCCATCCAACGATCGTCCACAACACAATAATTGCAAGGCAAGGCAGGGCAATTTGAGAACTTGTTTTCCAGACCGATCTCATTGAGGGATCGAGTTTTGGAGGCACGTCTCTGGGGGGAAAAGGTAGCGGTTTTGGAGTGGAAGATTGATTAGAAGGCAGGAGTAAACGATTAATATTGTGCTGGATTCCTTCAACAACCTGGAGGAAGGCTTCATCACGATCGGCCCAACTCAGAATCGGTTTTCCATTTTGAGGTAAGGGAGCCAGGTGACCAAAGGGGGTATCACTCCAAAGGGTGGGACGCAGAATGATGGGAATCACTCGCGCAAGACCAGCGGTATGCTGCACCATGGCCTGTTGAAGCTCACGCTGCCACAGCCGATCTGAGGCAATAAAGTCAGGACTAATTAACAATAAAATAATTTGCGCGGTTCGAAGATTGTGATCAATGGCTTCCTGTCGTGCTTCTCCTGGGCTAATACACTGATCATGCCAAGGTGCTATGATTCCCTGTCGTTCTAAGGCCGCAAGGTGCTTGGTCAACTCATTTTTCCAATTCTCATCTTGGTGAGAGTAGGCAATGAATAGCTTGACTCGGTAGCGACTAGAGGGACTCATAGTTAGCCTAATTACAGAATTTTGGTTTTAGAACTATCTCAGAGAAGAAAAAATAGTCTTGTATTGATCCCTCAAGCTTGTAGTGCATTTTTAAAAATTTTATGAAATAAGCTTTCCTGTAAAGAAAAGATGTCCTACTATTCTAGAGTAAGAATTAAAGCCTATGAAAGCTATTAATTCTTAACATCAAGGAATATTTGCAAATTGACCTAAGCCATCTATCAGCACTAATGCTTTTAGCGATTTCGATAGCCTTTCTTCTATTTTTTGGTTTGAGGATGGCTGATAGTTTTTTGTCTTCAGGTTGTTCATGGCATTTTTGATCTTGATCGATCGTTGCCCTGAAGTTATCTGAGATTCGATGTTTTTAACTTTCTGGAGCTTATTCTTTATTATATTGAGTTCATTCTGCCAGCTTATTTGTAAAGAAGATTTTAGAGAGGTATTTCTCTACAGTTTTGACCACTGTCTAAAATATTGTCAGAAAAAGTGAAGAAAGGAGCATATCGTCATGAAGGCTGCAACAATCCCATTACTTGCTTCAACTCTGTGCTTTCTCCCTAGTCCTGTTGTGGCTCAATCTTCCGTATCGGGTGTTGAGGTTAAGGCTAGTCCTGCGGTAGTTAGGCTGTGGACAAGTTGTCAGGGGACTTACTCTTATACCAATTCAAGAAAAGAAAGAACTGATTATGATATTCCAAAGTTTTGGATGACTGGAACTGGCTTTTTTATTAGTCCTGATGGTTATATTGTGACCAACGCCCATCTTGTTGCAAAAGAAACTTGTGAAAAAGATTTATTTCAACAGCTTTTGAAACGTGTTTACAACACAGGGGATATCTCGGCTATCTCTGAAGCTGATAAGGAATCCGTGAGGCAAAAAAGCAAGTTGGAAAAAAGTATACAAGAGGAAAGGCAGGTTATTTTAGCAAATGGCGATACGCGAGATTATGAAGTAAAGTCTGCTGGTAAGCCCTTTGATGGTGATGGGAAGGAAACCAAAGTTGGTAAAGATGTTGCCGTCATTAAAATCAATGGTTTTAAGGATGCCCCTACTTTACGACTAGATAACTCAGGTAATGTCAATGTGGGAGATGGAATCACTGTAATTGGCTATCCAGGTGCAGCCGATATCAGTTTCAAAGGACTGCAAGAGCCATCGATCACGACTGGGAAAGTTTCTGCATCCAAGCCTTTCAGTGATGACTCACCAGCACTTCAAGTGGATGTGCGAGTGGGGACAGGCAATTCAGGAAGTCCTGTACTCAATGCCGGTGGTGAAGTGGTTGGCATTATTGCTTTTGCTCGAACAGATCGAGAAATGGGCACATCCTTTCCCTTCGCAGTTACGAGCAATACTGTTAAAGAATTTATCGCGCCAGCAGGGGCAACGATTAACCAAGAAAGTACGACCGATCGACTGTTTCGCGAAGGTCTAGATTTCTATCAGCAAAAAGATTATGAAACTGCCAAGCTTCGTTTTGAAGAGGTAGCGCGACTTTTTCCATCACACTCCCAAGCTAAAGCATGGTTAGCAAAAGCTGGAGAAGAACGTAATAAGCAAGTAATGAGTTGGCGGAAAATTGCCCCATGGTTTGCCTTTGGTGGCATTGCAGGCGTACTGGGGGTCTTGTTGATTGGGTATTTCCTACTGCGTCGATCGTTGCTTGCTCAGGTCAATGTTAATAATGGTGGTGAAGCAGGCGATATGCCAGGTAATTCCCCCAATGAGTCCTTTGAGCGCTCTCCCAAAATGACTCAGGTTAATCGCATGACCAACTTCTTGCGGCGATCGACCGTCATGAGTAACCAGCCTTTTCTCACATTAAAAAACCAAAATGGGCAAGAGAAACGCTTTTATCTACAAAAAGCACGGCACCGCTTGGGCCGCGATCGAGCTTGGGCAGATTTAGTGCTACCCGATGATGGATGGGAAGTCATCTCTAGGCAACATGCCACGCTAGAAAAAGTTGGGGAGGATTATCGAATTTATGATGAGCATAGTGCCAATAAATTGATGGAAAATGGTCAGCCCATTCCTACTGAAGGTCGCCTATTGAGTGATGGCATCAACCTTGTGGTAGGCTTTAATCCTCAGTCCCAGGTCACGATTACCTACTTTCACCCCAGCGCCCATCCTTCTCCCTCCAATGCAAGATAGCCTTTACTGGCGGATCATCTCTCTGTTCCTTTAGGGCAATGTAATCTTAGTGCTATGCAATCTCCCGGACTGATCGGTACAGTACTCAGAGGCCGCTATCAAGTGGTTTCAGCCTTAGCACGGGGCGGCTTCGGAGAAACCTATGTGGTTGAGGATATCGATTTACCGGGCCATCCTCGCTGTGTTTTAAAGCACTTAGCACCTGCTAGTCGGGATACGTTCTTTTTAGATCATGCAAGGCGGTTATTTCAGGCAGAGGCTGAAACCTTAATGCGGCTTGGTAAACATAATCAAATTCCGCAATTAATGGCTTATTTTGAAGAAAATAAGGAGTTTTATCTCGTTCAGGAACTGGTGGAAGGGCATCCCCTGAGCGATGAAATGAAACCGGGCGATCGCTGGGCTGAACTGGATGTGCAGAACTTGTTAGCAGATGTGTTGAATGTGCTCCAATTCATTCACAGTGAAGGCGTGATTCACCGGGATATTAAACCGGATAACTTGATTCGTCGGCATCAGGATAACAAGCTGGTTCTGGTGGACTTTGGGACGGTCAAGGAAATTCGGCAACCGGGCTTTACTCGACGAACCAGCAGTGGAGGTTCAGCGCTAACAGTGGGAGTGGGAACCCCAGGCTACATGCCGAACGAACAATCCAATGGGAGACCCCGCCCTAATAGTGATATCTACGCACTGGGGATCATTGGGATTCAAGCAGTAACAGGATTGTATCCCGATCAATTTCAGGAGGATTCGGCAACGGGCGAGATTATCTGGAAACCTTGGGCCAATATTAGTGACAAGTTTGCAGAGATCTTGACCCAAATGGTGCGGTACTATTTTCGCGATCGCTATCAATCTGTTGAGGAGGTTTTGCAGGATCTAGAAAATTTACCAGGAGCCATTCTCAGAGATTCCAGTCCCAGCCCCGAATCGCTTCCACCGCAACCGACTGTTATTAGTGCTCAAGACTCAAATTCTGGATCGTTGGTGAATCCGCCCCATGAAACGCTGGTTTCCTTGCCACCGAATGATGATCACGCTCATCGTCCGGCAGCTATTGAGCCGATCGAACAAGCTGATTCCACGAGTAATGCTGCTGCAAACGCGAGTGCCTCCCAGGTCGATCGCCCACCGATGCCGACTTGGGTTGATCCCCAACCTACTCCACAGGCCGCTTCATCGCAATCATCGCAATCTACCTCTGCGAACTCTCACCTGAACTCGCCTCAGTCAATTCCGCCCATTCCGACTTGGGTTGATACTTCATCATCCCCCACTCCGTCCCACCCTTCATCGAGTGCTCGCCCCCAGGAGACTCCAAGTCGAGTTCGGTCTAATTGGCCTCCTCAAGTCCTTTGGTTAGGCTTAGGGGGAGCAGCTGTGGGGTTATTGGTCGTTAGCGCGATCGGGCTTAACCAACTCCTGCAATCCTCATCTACAACCCCAGCACAATCGTCACAGTCCCCACAGCCGATTCAATCACTACCAACCTCATCCAGTATTCCTATTAACACTGCGGCACAGGATCAGAGCACCTTTGATCAAGCTTTATCCACTTCAAAAGATGGAAAAAGTGATAGCTTAGAGCAAGCGATGAAAATCATCCAAGCTATCCCAGCAAGTTCTGATTTATATGCCAAAGCCCAGGAACAAAAACTGAAATGGCAAACTCAAGTTTTGGATGATTATATTAATAAAGTGATTCCAGAAAAACATCCCAAGAAATCCAAATTGATTAATACTGCAAAACCTGTAGTCACTCAAGTAAGTGATCAAAAAGTAATCATTACTTGTGAAGTAAACACAGATGATCCAGTGCAGAGAGAAACATTGTTGCGCGTTTATACACTAGGCTTTATGGAGATGCTTAGAGGGAATCCCGTTGAGTCTTTTCCACCTAAATATGCGGAGTTTCAGGAACTCGTTATTCGCATGAAAGCAGGTGAGATGAGAGCTTTATTAGATGCTAAATCGTGGGATCAGTCCGTTCGAGATCCGACGTATGAACCCAATGCAGTTTTAGCTAAGGTCAAGATTGAAGGACAATAAAGATTCTCTTCACTTTGGAATTTTACCATCGTCCATTGATGTCTGTTTTTCTGCTTTTCGGACTTACTGAGGTTTGATGATGAATCTATCTAAAGCTCTTTTAAACGTAAAGTTGTTGTTCAATCCAAAGTTATTCCTCCTTAATTACAACTTAGCTGGAATTATCCTAGTGGGCGGATTAACTTTAGCAGGCACTATTATTGCCACTTCAACTGATGATTTAATCAACAATACAATTAAAAATAACCAAAGCCAGTCCAGTCCAGTTCCTACAGAACCGCCGCCGCCGCCCCCGATCGCGCCCCCCCCGCGCACAGAACTTCCCCCCGCCCCACCACCGGATAATCAACCCCCCTCGGTTTTTT
>NZ_JBLZFX010000037.1:0-54383 GCF_050753345.1 Alkalinema pantanalense CENA528
TCGGGGCGCTATCGCAATCGCAGGAAGCGGTTTGGACTCCGGCTCAATTTGATTGCGGGTCTACTCAATTTTGAACTGGCACAAGCCACTTGATTCATGCAGGAGGTCTACTAAAAAAACATGAAGCCCATGACGAGGATTGAACTCGTGACCTCACCCTTACCAAGGTTATGCTCAATCCTTGCTTGGTGCGGGTTTCAGTCGTCGTATTTCGGGACTGCCCGAAATCTGCCCGTTATCGGCTGAGAAAATAACTGGCGTGACCTGTTTAACAATGTACCCGATGGGGTGTCGTGGTTGGGGCATGGTGCCGATAGAACCCCACTTTTTGCAACCGGACTCATATATCAGTCCGGCAAATTCTTGTAAGGACTCCAAAGTCGCTCCAGTTCCCGGCATTCGTCACTTTTTGCAACCGGACACCTTAGGTCTCCGGTAAATTTTTGTCACTGCTGGCAATCTGGGGTTCTGGATGCCCGTTGTCCTGTGCGGTTTGTCGTCACTTTTTGCGTTTGGACAACCATGGTTGTCGTAACAATTTTTGTCGTAAGCGGTGGACTTCCTGTCTGTCTGTCGGGCTACGGGCCTATAGGTGCGTAGACTGCGAGGCGATAAAACAACACTTTTTGCAACCGGACAACCATGGTTGTCCCGACAATTTTTGTCGTAACTTGCGGTGGGTTCATAGGTGGGTATGTACCCAGCAAACCGCGATCGTCGTTACCAGTTTTTGGACACCTTATGGGTCTACGCATAATCAGGCCGACCAGAGAGAATCATTATCAATTTCCCCGGCCTTTAAAGCCCGTGTGCACCGTAGGACAGCGTAGGACAGCGTAGGACACCGTAGGACTGTAGGACTGTAGGACGGGCGTAGGACACCGTAGGACACCCCCGTCCTACGCCATCAATCGGGTGTCCTACGATCGCTGTCCTACGATCTGTCCATATCTGACTCGGGTTTCTGTTCGGTGAGTGTGGCGTGTAGTTCCTGTACCAGTTCATCCAAAGTAGGGACAAGGGTGTCTAGTTTTTCCAGGGCAAGGTCTATCCCACTCATTGCGGGGTGTTCTCCCCAGTTGTTCTCCATAGAGAGGATCCAGTTCATGAGTCGGTAGAGTTCCCTGACCTGGGTAACATTATCGGCAATGTCGATCGCGATGTGGCTTGGTTTTCTCATCCTGTCCCCCCGTCACGGTTGCAAATTGGGATTGTGGGTAAGCTTGCCTGTCCCATCGTCTAGGAGACAGCCAACCTCTACCGCCGTCGCTAAGTACTGGTCAAACTGGTCACGGGTTAGAGTTCCGGTGATGGACTTGGGGCAATCGTTCCACAGTTCCCGGCCTGTCTTGCCTGCGGGGAAGCGGGTTAGTTTCTGCCATGCCCATTCCCAGACCCGAAATTCAGGGTCATCCTTGCCACTAACAGTACGAACCCTAGGGTCTGTACTTGTTGTGACCGCCGTTCTCTGTCCATCACTCAGAACCTTATCCGGTGTCAGTGTGGGGACGGGGTAACGGGGCACGGCAGCCCAACCGTTATAGGCAGAGTGATAGGCGAGACATCCCACGGGCGATCGGGCGTAGTCCTCCGGCGTGGGAATGGATTTCAGGCTGGATAGGGACTTCTTGGCTGACTCCAAGTGTTCCTGGGTATCGGCCTTTTGCAGGGTCATGAAGGCAAACGCCGATCGGTTCCCCCCACTCATCCCCAAGTCACTGACTAAGGGAGATTGGGTCATCAACCAGAGGAACCGCCGATCGGTCTCCCCACTTGACCCCTCTACCAGACATTGCGGAATCAGAAAATCCTTGTACCACTTGGGCTGCATGGCCTGAAGTTTGACCAGTTCATCAATGATGAGCAAGACCGGGCGATGGGCTTGGGCACGCCATTCTAGGAAAAACTCAGTCAACTGAGTCGCTACCGTCTCGTCATTCTTATCGAAGTCTTCTAGGTTCAGACCCAGGAAGCGATCGCACGCTTGCCAGTATCCCAACTCATCCGGGTGAGGTTTGGGCTGAATCATCCAGACCATGACCCCATGCTGTTGTTTTGCAAGGTGGATGGCGTGACTGGTAATGATGCCTTTTCCCACTCTGGGACGGGCACTGATAATCAGGGGTTTCAGGTTGTGAGCAATGGCACGCGCCACATCAATGACCTGTATCCCTTGCTGTGTCTGGTTTTGGGTTAGCGTCCTGGTCATCACCTGGGCTTGAGGGCTGATATAGGACGGTGGAACCGCTTGCTGTGTCTGAGTTTCGGGTAAGAGTTCCTCAAACAACTGACGATCGTCGTCGGGTAGATACTCAAAAATCTTGCCTTGGGCGATGAACTTGAACCGCTCTAACCGTTCCCGCCGTTGTCCCATGTAGGTGTCCCAGGTGAGGAAGGCCACGGCGATCGGGATGACCAAACTTCCCCCAGTGATTGCCCAGGACAACCCGGTCAGGACGATTCCCGTGATGAGGGTTTCAGAGTAGGTTTCTGATTTGGCGGTATGGAGTTGGGCGATTCTGCGGGCGGCTTCATTGTGGTCAATCTTGCCGTCCTGTAGTTCCTGAATCAGTCGTAGTGTGGTTGTAGACGGTAAACTATTCATGGCTTCACCTAAGAGGGTGGACAGCCTTTTTGGGGGAACCCGTAGACACTCAGCGCCTACGGGTTCTTCCCGTTTTAGGCTTGATTCTGGCTATGGGCTTCAGACATGACCTGAACGGCCATTCTCAGCAGTTTGGAGACGTAGTAGAGAACTTCTAAGCCAAACATCGTGGCAATGGCGGCGGCAATGTTGTAGAGGTCTAGGTCTTGCCAACTGGGAGCAACCAGGAACACGCCTAATCGATCATATCCACCGACGATTGGGGGATAGAACCCGAAGCAAAGTACAGCATCTAGGACATACGCGATCGAACGGGCTTGTTGCAGTTTCTCTATCCATTCCAAGGGGATGTTATTAAACCGTTCCTTGAGCTTCCGTAATAGCGGGGTATCGCTATTGCGATAGCTGATTCCTTTGAACTGGTAAACCCACGCCATCAGAACCAGCAACGCTTCTGGATCATCCATGATGATGACGGGTAACATTTCCAGCCCTTGCAGCAATGCCCACAGGAAGAAACCGGAAACAAACGCGGCGGTCATGCCTGCGTTAGTGAGTAGCCATGCTAACGGCGGGAATGCGGAAACGGCTTGAACGAACTGGACATCGGCAAGCCCTTTCCCTATCCAGATTGAGATATTGATATAGGGCTTGATGTTGGCAATCATCAGGCATCCAGCCACAAAGAACAGACAGAACTGAATGAACTTGACGAGGGCACGGTTACGACGGGGTAGGGGGATGGATTCCGCCTGTGCGGTGGTTTCGTTGTTGGTTTCAAACCCACGGGTTTCTGGATTGGGTGTGGGTTTACGCTTGAACTTTGCGGCTTCTGTCTTAACTTGGTCACTGACTTGGTTAAACCAGTCTTGAAAGGTATTCGCCATGGTGAGTTCCTGTTATTGATTAGGCATGGTGTAGCGGGTTCCCCGGTACCGCTGGACGGCTTTAGCCACGATCGTGCGGTCACTGGTGAAGGCGGTATTGCCTACGACGGGTGTCTTAGGGTCTGAGGGATTGGGTATGATTTCCCCTGTCAGTCCATTGGCGTCACAGACAATATTTCCGACCGATAGCGGAACGTTTCGAGCGGAATCTGTGACGGGCTGACCCTCGGTGATGGCGGTTAGTTTGGTTTTGTCGCTGGAGCTAACCACCATCACACAACCGGATTCATACCGCTGACGGGCGATTTGGTCTTTCTGCTTTGCTGCGTCCTGGGACAGTTGCAACCGGGCTTGTTCCTGCTGCTGCTGGGAACGCTGTTGGCGGTTCGCTTCCCCTTGGGTCTGGAGTTCCCGTAGGCCACTGAACCCACCGCCAAAGAACTGCTGGACGGCAAGGGCACCGCCTAGGATGAGCAAGTTACGCGGGGTTAGCATAGGATTTCCCCCTCTAGGGCTAGGTTGCCGTCGTTCTGACTGTCCGATGGGGGCAAGGAAGGGGATACCGTTTCCCCAGAACCGAAAAAACGGGGCAGTATTAGAGCCTTAATCCGTTGTTCTGCCTTGGTTTGGGCTTCTCTCAGACCTTGCTCGACGATCGCACCGGCGCGATCGGCAAACTGGTCTGAGAGTTCATTCATCCGTTGTTGGAGTCGGGTTAGTTCCTGTTCATGACGGTCAATCGCGGCCTGTAACAGGGCTGACGGTTCCTCTGACGGGGTTGGGGTGTCTTGGATAGGGGTTTCTTCCTGGGACGGGATAGACGGGGTTTCCGTGGCTTGTGGTGCCTTAGTTTTGCGGGTAGTCATGATGCCATCTCTAAAATGAGGGGAATAGAGTGTCGATTAGTGAATCATAGTATTGCATCTGAATTAATGTTGCAACACTTTGAATTCATTAAAACTTATGTCTAGAAACATGCTTTCAAAGTACCTTAAACCCTTTTCTGAAGATGCTATAAGCGCTGTTTTTATTCACAAAAAATGATATGCGGCACTTATATCCGTTGCAACACGTTGATTAAAATGTTTAGATGGTTTCTGAATCTAGTTTTTAATGGAGACGGCTTATGACCTGTACTTTAGATATGCGGAAAACAAAAACCTTCCGACTAGAAGAGAAGCTGTTAACAGCACTAGATGAACTGGCTGAGAAGTCGGGTAGGACTCCCAATGCGTATCTAGAAGAATTGTTGTTCCGTCATTGCCAAGCGCAAGGGGTTCTATCTCTATCAGAGGAACCGCCAAAGAACCAGCGCGGCGGCAAGCGGCCTGGGGCTGGTAGACGTAAGACTAAAAAGACCGACGAACAACCGGACACCGATAATTAGGCAACCACGGGGAAAGTATCGACACCCCGATCAACCAATACGCTCTACAACCATGACCTAGACGGGTTTAAGGGATGGTGTCGTAATTGATTACGGAACCATCAGTATCACCCCATATACACCCCAACTCTAGACCCATCCACACTTACAACGCTTTTGGATTTATCGACACCATCACAAAAGTATCGACACTGCAATTAACCAGTTACCGATATCCTCAGTCATTTTTCTCCTATAGGGGTAATTCTCTCTATTCAGATAATAATCATTTTAGGGCACAGTCTAAATGGTTTATCGATATAGGGCTATCCCTTTCCCCGTATGGACTTCAAGTATTTCCTTAGAACTCATAGATAGGTTTTCTCTAGTAATTTCCCTGCATTTATTCACACGTTGGAAATTTTTTGAAAAACCGCTTGCAAAATGCAAAAAATGCTCTATGCTTTTTAACCAAAGGGCACTGATACAACAGCACTCCATAAACGGTGAAACCCCATGAAATACATGAGTACAACCGCAACGGCGGCGCATTTTGGCGTACCGACTCACACGCTGAAAAATTGGAGACTTGGCAGTCAACACAATCCCCCATTGCTACAGGAAGGCGTTCACTGGGTGAGACGGGGCAAGCGTCACATCCTCTACAACGTGGCACTGCTAGAGGATTGGATTCTGAACAACGAAACCAACCCAGCAGCGCACCAACGCGCGATCGATTCCTTCCTAGAATCACTCCCATCCAATGCAGGATGGGACGGCACATAAACAAATCCCTCAGCGTTTAAACACCGAGGGTAGGAGTAAATAATGGTTTTTGGGAATTCGGACAGAATCAGCATGACTATCACAACGGAACAATATTCACATCATGAACAGCCAAGGAGATTCCATGAACCAGATAGGAAAAAACAACGCTTTGGAAACAATGCAACCAACTTTAGCCGAGTCAGTACAGAACGCTGTTGAAACCCGTGCGATTATTATGACAGAAAACGCTGAAAACCGCAACAGTTCAGGGTCTTTTGACATTCGTGACCACATTGATAAACTCACTCCCGCAGAAGAGAAAGGCAGGTATATCTGCCCTGTTTGTGGTGGTAAGAATTTTTTAATCCATCCTAAAAAGGGTGCGTACAAGTGTTTCTCTAACCACTGTGACAGTGCGGCTATCCGCAACGCGATCGCGCCCTTGACCCCCAAGGCAAAGCGGGAATACCGTCAGAGGAAACACATCCCTAGAACGAAGTCAGAACTGGATGTTAACGCACTCAATAAGGCAATCCACATCGAACTCAAGGTAGATGAGATTTTTGAACTGGTCTTGAAGGGACTTCACACTGAGGGACAAGCTGAAGTTGAGTTAGCAACTTGGTGCAAAGAACACGGAGCAGACAAATTTGCCGCTAGCAAACTACTTCGGGAACGGGTCAAGGAACTGAAGCAGGCTAAGGAAGACGCCATAGAACGGAAGCCTAGACTTCTCAGGGAGTATGAACTAATCCGGTCAAAATATGGCGATCAATTGCGATTCAACTTTCTTAGGAAGCGTATTGAGTTGAACGGGCAAGAGTTCCCGGTAGAAACGGCCAAGGTTGAATTCGTCATTGAACACGGCCTAGACCTCAAGTCCAACCGCCAAGACATCACCGATGTCACCGTCAAAATCGCCAAACAGAACACCTACAGCCCGGTTGTGGACTACCTTGACCGCGTAGCCTACCAGTACGGCCCATCCACCGCCATCCTAGAAGGCATTGCCGATCGCTACTTTGGGACATCAACCCCCATCCACCAAATCACCCTGGTTAAGTTCCTCATTGGGGCGGTAGCACGCGCCTACAACCCCGGTTGCAAACTGGACACCGCGCTGATTCTCCAAGGGGCACAGGGGGCGGGGAAGTCTAGCTTCTTTCGGGTTCTCGCTTCCCAGGACTGGTTTGACGATTCTTTCAGCACATCCTCAGACAGGGACGAAAAAATCAAGATTCATGAGACTTGGATCGTCGAATGGGCTGAACTAGAGACGCTATTCAAGCGAAAGGACATCGCCCAAGTTAAAGCCTTTATGTCTAGCCAGATAGACCGGGTTAGGCCAGCCTACGGGAAAAAGACTGAGGAAATGAGACGCGCTTCTGTCTTCGTCGGAACCACCAACCAACACGACTTCCTCACTGACAGCACGGGGAACCGTCGTTTCTGGGTTGTCCCCATCCAGAAGGACATTGACATCGAATTGCTGAACAAGGAACGCGATCGGATTTGGGCAGCGGCGGTAGCGTCCTACAAGAGGGAGGTCAATTGGTGGCTAACCAAGGAAGAAGAAGCCACCATGGGATTTCTGAGACAAGCCTTTGAGTATCGCGATACCTGGCAAGACGAGATCGCCACATTCGTCAACTCACTGGAGAGAGTAGCTATCTGGGAAATCCTAGAGACTCTCTTCAAGATTGAGAAAGGACAACAGACCAAGCAGCTTCAGAACCGGGTGAGAAATTGCCTACTCAGTTTGAAGTGGAGTCCCATTCCAGAACCAGTTTGGCACCTTGGGAAAACTTGCCGGGTCTGGGTCAAACAATAACAAGCTTTTTCCTAATCTACTGTAAGGTTGTAAGGTTTTATCTAAAAGTATTGATATATAAGGTTTTGAGTACCTTACAGTCTACCCTTACAGTAGCCTTACAGTGAGAAGTCTTGTAAGGTTTTAGCACTGCTTACAGACACCAAGAACCTTACAGAGATTTCGCCTAGACTGTAAGGTTCTAGAACCCTTGCTGTATAAGGGTTTTAGGACAAAACCTTACAAACATTACGGCTTACAGTGAAGTCTCAGACTATTTAAAAATCTCTCTGTTTTTTGCGCCTCAAATCGCTGTAACCTAGGCCAGTCAAGGTTTTCACTATTTACATCACCATCGTCTTATCAGGTATAAAAAGTTACAGGCCGTACGGATATGGGTAAGCGTCAGTTACGCGGGAAAAAAGGTTCAGTCTCCATCAATGAGCGTCGGGGAATGCTGCGTTTACGGTGGACTTACCAGGGAAAACAGTACCAACTCTCCCTAGGACTCCCTAACAGTCCCCTGAACCAGCAATCGGCACGGGCAAAGGCGGCTGAAATCGAACGGGATATTGCCCTGCAACAGTTTGACCCGTCCCTGACTAAGTACCGTCCCCTTCCCAATGCCGATCTAGAACCCCCACCCCGTCCTGGGACTGTGGAACTGTGGCAACGGTGGATGGATAAGCGCCGGGATGATGGGGTGTCCCATCAGACCTTGGTCAACCGTTATCAGACTCTCTCTAATCTGCTGACTCAGTTCGGTCGCAACATTGAAACCCCTGAGGATGCCCGTGACCTGATGGCCTATCTCTCTACCCGGCAATCCCCGGCCACGCTAAACCGGAACATCAAAATGTTGTCCACCTTTGCCGATTGGTGCCTAAACCAGGGATGGCTGACCGTCAACCCGTTCTCTACCCTCAAGCCCGTTAAGGACACTTCCCCCCGTGAGCCAAACCGCAAGCCCTTCACTCTCCCAGAGATTCAGGTCATCCTGACCACCTTCAGAACCCATCCCCACTACTACGCCTACCACGACTTCGCCCTAGTCCTATTCACCCTAGGCTTACGTCCCAGTGAAGCGATCGGGCTTCGGTGGAAACATATCGACTTCACCCAGCGCACCGTGACGATCGCTGAGTCACTCAGTCGTAGCGGGAAAGGGTCACGACGGGTGAGACGGGGCAGAAAGAACGGCGTCACGACCGTCCTGACCTTGCCCGATGAAATCTACACCATGCTCCAAGGGCGTTTTAACCCGGCATTCAACCCTGACGCCCTGGTGTTCACCACAACCACAGGCAAAGCGATCGACGATCACAATTTCTCCCAGAGAATCTGGCGGTCAATCCTGACCCAAGCAGGCATTCCGCACCGTCCCCCCTACGCTTGCCGTCACAGCATGGCCAGTCATGCCATTGACCAAGGGGCAACCTTGCCCGATGTGGCCTATCTGATGGGGCACCGGAACACGGCCATGGTCAGCAAAGTTTATGGGCACGCGGTTAAACGTCCCAACCTACCCAAATTAGGGCTGTAAAAACAGTGCCCTTAATCTGCCCTAATTTTTACTCCCAAACTTACCTAAACTTGTCCAAACTCACCCAACCAATATTTGGAGTGAATCGCTAGAACTCAGTAGTAGAGCGCTGAAACCTAAAGCCCATGACGAGGATTGAACTCGTGACCTCACCCTTACCAAGGGTGTGCTCTACCACTGAGCTACATGGGCAAATTGTGGAATGGGCCGGGCTAGATTCGAACTAGCGTAGGTGTAACCAGCGGATTTACAGTCCGCCCCCATTAACCACTCGGGCACCGACCCTCGTCTTCCACGAGTTCTTATAGTAAAGACTTTCTTCAGATTTTGCAAGGGGGGTAGCTAAACTTTTTTGAAAAAAGTTTTCGACTACCTGGATCCAATGAATTGCACGATCGTTTTGAGTAAGTATTGCGTTAGTATTTCGGGATCCACTCCAAGGTCAGATCGCTCACTTGCCGCCAAAATTCCGGCTTGGGCGTGCCACCAAGCGGCTGTTTGGGCAATCTGCAAGGGATCTACAAGATTTGAGACAGAAGCTGAAGATCGATGGGCTAATCCGATCGCCTGCGCCCACAGCCCCCCCATCAAGCCCGTCAGGACATCTCCACTGCCGCCTCGGGCCAGAGCGGGGGTGCTGGCCGGATTGATTCGGACCTCGCCCTCGGGATTCGCGATCGCTACCCGTGCGCCTTTGAGTAAAACCGTTGCTTGGCAGGCTTGGGCCGCTTGCTGGACCGCTGCGGTGGGATCGCTAGCTTGCTTGAGTTGCCCCGGCCAGAGACGCTCAAATTCGCCGCTATGGGGCGTCAAAATTGTGGGGGCTTGCCGTTGGGGTAGTCGTGCCGTCGCTCGATCGACCAAGCAGTTGAGTCCATCGGCATCTAGGATTAACGGGCGATCGCAGGCCAACAGGTTATCCACGACAGGTTGGGCATCCCGGGTCAGGCCACAGCCCACCGCGATCGCTTGATATTTTGCCAGTTGGATTTCTGGCGGGAACCCTGCGATCGCACCACTGTGGGTTTCAGGACAAGGGATCACTAAGGCCCCAGGAATTTTGGACACGACCCAGAGCTGTAACGAAGCTGGAACTGCGATCGATACCATGCCTACTCCACTAGCTTGGGCGGCTAAACCCGCCAAGATAGCTGCTCCTGGGTAGCGCTGGGAGCCAACCACCAAGAGCAAATGCCCCAAGTGATATTTATGGGCGGTCAGGGGTCTAGGCAGGCACAGGCCCGCTAGGGCACTTGTGGGCGTAATGCGTTGAATGATTGGATGGGCTCCCAGCACTGCTTGGATATCAGGCTGGGGCAGACCAAAATCAATCAGTTCGCCTTGTCCGATATAGGGGATTGCTCTATCCTGTAACAGCCCTAGCTTCCAGAGTCCCAAACAGAGGGTGTGGGTAGCTCGAATGGCGATTCCAAGTATGGCTCCGGTATCTGTATGAATGCCAGACGGTAAATCGATGCTTACCACGGGGCGATTTTGCTGATTAATCTGCGTTATGGACTCAGCTAATTGTCCCGAGATTGCTCGATCGAGGCCAAAGCCAAACAAACCATCAATCCACACATCACAGTTGGGCATCTCCGAAATCTGGTGGTGACAGGGGATGCCGAGACTGAGAGCATAATTCAGATGGGTTTGAGTCAGGTCTTTGAGTTGAGTCATGGGACAACACAAAAACACCTGATACCCCTGAAGGTGCATTTCCCGTGCGACGACCAAAGCATCGCCGCCGTTGTGACCGGAACCGACTAAAATCGCAACGCGCGGGAATTGGGGTTGGGGGTACCGCTCCATCACCCGTTGAGCAATGAGTCCCGCAACTTTTTCCATCAACGCTGCAACGGGCATTCCCGCTGCAAACACCCGTGCTTCGATCGCCTGCATTTGAGCCGCAGTGACGACCACTCGGTTTAAAACTTCATCTCGCCCTAGCTCTTCCTGACCCTTCAGCCCTGTGGTTGGAACGCGATCGTTCTGCACAATATCCATGGCAAATTCTTAGAACAGACTTTCAGATCTATTCTGCAACGACTGGGCCTAGGGACTTTTCGGCTCCATCATCTTGAGGTACCACAGAGTGGCCACTACAAAAAAGGGCACAAAAAACCACTCTGGAACATTGCAATACAGCCAAAACATAAGCACAAACCAGAGTAACAAGCTCGTACCCGCAAGAAAACCTGGCATAACGATCACCAAAGCTGAGTTAGAAGGCTGCTACTCGTTTCCAGCGATCGTGGCTAGGTTCCGGTCATTCCATGCTAAGAATCCATAATTTTTTAGTCAGAGCCAACGGAGCATGAGGTAGCGGCTTTCCGCTGACTTGCTCAAGTACGGGGTGGGTAGGAAGTATTAGTTTTTCTTGCAAATGCTTAACTCCGATCGAAAGTTGCGAGCCCTCTCAATCCAGAGCAAGCTTCGACAAATCCACAACTTAGGAGGAAATCAACAATTTTGCATACTCCTTAAGTTGTGAAACAACTAAAATTACATTTTGATTTTTTGAAAACAAACTTTCAAGGATTAAAGTGATGAAAAATAAATTATAAGTTTTAGTTACTTTGATAATTTCTGAAACTTAAAAGTTCACTAACCTTACTTCTAAAAAACAAAATAACCACTCAACCATTAAGTCAGTAATTAGCTCAGAGATTAGTCTAGCTCAGCTTAACAACCAGCCGTTCCTTTTACCTTTGAATTGAAGGGAAAGGTCAAAGTGGATTGTAGTTTGACAGTATTACTAGAGAAAACTTGGATTAGGCCAGAATCGCTCAACGGGCAATTTCTAGAACGATCGATGGGTGAAGCGTATCCCCAAATGCCTATTCTGTAGGGAACTTTAGCCGAATAATCTGGGAACGTGGATTAACGCAAGGTCTTCAATCAACGGAAGCCACGACGGATAGGTAATAAAATTCAGTTAACGAAATACTGTTAACAAAATATAGCCGCCTAACGCAAGGAACACCGCTAGGCTAACGAGAGAGAGATTGGACATTGCAAGCTCTGGAGCAGCGCTTGATATTCTGGAGAAGAAATTTGGTTGGCTTGGTGTAGCGATTCTAGGACTGACGAAATTGCTTCATTAACAGCAATTTGGTTAACCAATCGTCGCGCTTCTAGGAGCGCCTTCGATTTTGAGCGATAAACATGGCCGGATTCAAACCAACAACTGCCTCGATCGGGTGGGGCTACAACGTCCCAAACCCAGTCCTCTCCCTCAGGATAAGCTCGGATGAGCCACCCCCGATATTCTGAAAATGGTGCAGCTTCTAGCCAGGAATGAAAGAGCCAGGATTGCTGCGCAATATCCTCACTGTTGTACATAGACATCTAGCAATAAAATTCTTGTGTATGTATTTATTTGCCGGGTATTGATAACTACCCAGCAAATCTTCTCATAAATTTGTATTTTCTGGGTTGTATAAAAACTCGCTTTACATAAAGTCAATGGAGAAGTTCCTCTACCTAAATATCCCAATTGGCTCAGCCATCTATCATGACGGAATTCTGTTAGCTTGAACTCTCTAAAGACAGGTTATTCATTCCTTTATATTTAACTTCTGTAGGAATCAGGAAAGCTTTTAAAAAATAGAGAGTCTTCAAAAAAATGAGTGTTTAATTTATTCGATGACATCAGTATTTACAACTAAGTTTAAGTGATTTGAATCACGGGGCCTCGTTGATGATTTTGGTTCGATCGAAGACATTGGACTACGGAGAAATCAGAGAATCATAGAAAATAAAATCAGAGAACCATGAGAAATAAGGAAAACTCATCAAATATCATGATGAGTGCCCATTTACCCAATATTCAGTGGGCGTAATTATGCAATTTATGGGATGGATTTGCGCGGAGACTGCATTTATGGTTGGAAGTTTGTGGCTGGGTGCTTAGGGTACATTCTCCTGGGACGATCGATGGCGAAACTTCCAAATCAACCCAGATAGAATATTCGTGAAGACATGGGCCACGATCGGAATTAATAAATTACTTGTCTGAATTGCACTGATGCCTAAGACAATGCCAATGATGCTAGCCCACACCACATAGGCCCAATGTTTGAGGCTAGAGAGATGGAGAATCCCAAAACAGACACTGGAAAGAGTCAGACCTTGCCAATTCAGACCAAATTCCGGCAACATAATGCCACGAAATAAAAGTTCCTCGCTCAGGCCCGGCAGCAACCCCAGCCAAATCAAATCAATGAGTACCAGTGGCTTAATAATCAGTTCAAGATAATAATCCGCACTCCGTCGATAGTCTGCCCAGACTTGGTAAATCAAAATGCTTGCTAGACTAATCCCCAGTCCTAACAAAATTCCCTGAACCACTGCTGGCCCAGTAATCTGGACGGCCAATAGATTCACCGTGCTAACCTGCATCCAAATTCGAGCGACTAAGAGCAACCCGATCGCCGTTACCGCCATCACGATCAGAATTTGAGTGCGGGTCATGGGCTCCAAGTTGGGAGAGTTGGGAGAGTTGGGAGGATTTGTCACGATCAATAGAGCTTAGGTGGGCAACTGGAGCATTCGCCGAGCAAGGATTGTCCAGCAAGATGGGCTAGCCATGTAAACTGGCTTACATCCACGATCGAGACAATACCAAAATTTAGGGACAACGGGCTACAAGCAACATATAAGGCAAAATTCGCTCAGGCAGAATCCGGACATTACACCCTGCCAATCACACAGAACTAATAAGGCACTCAGAACTCACAAGGCCATTAGATAGACTTTATCCTCTAAATGTAGATTATACGAGGCGAAGTGGGGGTAGGATCTCTTGTAGAGAAGGGATTGAGGAACTCAAAGCCGTTGGACTCACGCCCGCTCGATGGGCCGCGATCGCGCCGATCGCTTCTAAGTAGGACTGCACCGATAGGGTCTTCAGGCCAAGCGATTTCGGACAAGCTTGCATCCGGGTGGAGTTTTCTCGAACGGTAATAATTTTAGTGCGAGCTTGGCTTAGGTGTAAGGTTGCACTGCCTCCGCAGGCAGTTTCCGGAACAATTAGGGCATCCAGTTGATCTCGCCAGATGCTCTCAGCCAAGGAACCAGTTACGGCGGAACTGGCTATCTGAGATCGATCTACCAATTGG
This sequence comes from Alkalinema pantanalense CENA528, assembly GCF_050753345.1. Taxonomy (NCBI): domain Bacteria; kingdom Bacillati; phylum Cyanobacteriota; class Cyanophyceae; order Leptolyngbyales; family Leptolyngbyaceae; genus Alkalinema; species Alkalinema pantanalense. The sequence goes on from NZ_JBLZFX010000037.1 coordinate 14,103, forward strand.
GGTGCCCGACTCAAGCCCGCTAGTACACAGGGCAAAAACGTATAGCCAATTTCTTCAGCTGCCGATTTAGGAGACAGGCTAGGATCCAATGGTAAAGGTTCTAAGGCGGGAGCATGGGCACAGGGAATCCGAAACTGGCGTACGACTAAATGACTAATGACAGCTTCTGCACCTGCAAGAGGATCCACGCCTTGACCATGACGATAATTTTGCAAAGCTTCCGCGCCAGGGTCATCTGGGAAGCGAGCAATCACCGCGATCGCATCGGCTTTCACTTCATGGATTAGGCGATGGGCTGCTCGCAAAAGACTATCAGGGGCTTGAATGGTTCCCCAAGTAGCGCCGGATGGGGCAGTGCGCAGTTCCACACCCAAGGGTTGATCCGTGACGACATAATCTGTCAGTTCTAGGCCCAGAGTGGCCCGTGCTGCATCCGCCACTTGCAGATGACGCCAGCGTAATTCCGGCTCGATCGCTGCGTCCAATACTAGGCCAATCCGATTTTGATGGACGGGCTGTAATCCCCACTGGCCTGCTGCAAACTGATCAAGGGCATAGCCTTCTACATAGAGCGCATTGGCAATGGGCCAATAAAGTTGAGCACCATTGAGGACATTGGGATGGGTAATCAAGCGATCGCAAACCTGGGAAAGTGCCCTTGCAACCGGTAGCGCATCTCCAGCATAGCCCCCGACAGACGCGCCAATCCCCGTTGGAATAATTAGGGCAACAGTATAGGGTCGGTTCACCATGGCAGTGTCAAACAGTAACAATCGCTTCAATCATTGCCTTGGCGGGTAGGATAGCCTGGGCAGATGGAAGTGGTAGCTGGGTTGATGTGGTCACACTACTCACAGCCACCTCAGAGTCGGATGCGGGAACGATTGTGGTAATGGCCCAACGCAATGGTTCACCATAGTGGCGGAGAGCCATTTCAATTGCCGCTGGAAGATCCCCAGGATTGGCTGGAACACTGACATCCAAAGTGATAAAAGCTGTGTTCATACTTTTCCCCGCAACCTAGGAGTAGACGAACCCATCGCGCGATCGTTCGTGAGTTGTTTAGTCCCAGATTGAAATAGCACTGATGACCAAGGCAACGCCAATTACCCCAATCCACACAACAACGGCCCCAGTGAGGGTCAGCTTATTGTTGATATTGGCCGAATTGTAAATGGTAGACTGTTTCTTCTTTTTCAGTTTCAATTTTGAGGTTAGAGCGAGCATAGGAAACGCAGAGCAACGCATATCCCTCGGCCTGCAATTCAGCACTAATCCCTAAATTGTCTGCCTGATCGACCTTTCCTTCCAGGATCTTAGCTGCACAGGTAGTGCACACGCCAGCAGTGCAAGACACGGGCAAATCCAATCCCATTTCATTGGCAACTTCTAGAATGGTGCGATCGTCTGGCACCTCAATTACCTGGGTTTGGCCTTGATGTAAAATTTCTACGCGGTAGTTAGTCGCCATGTTCGAAACCGATGAATCCCCTGCTGTGAGCAACATGTGCCCTAAGCAACAATTATCCTAACCATTGTAGGAGAATGTGTGTCCTGTTCTACCTGCTTGACTGACAAAAGTATTGAGGAATAAAACGAAAGCGGGACGGGCGTTGGAGTCTGGTTTAGGCTAGAAGTTACCACACAACCAGTCGAACCATCATGACTCCAAGTACCCATTTGTATGATGCGCTGAATGCCTATTTGCGTCAATGCCAAGATCTGTGGCGGGATGTGCGTCATCTCCAAAGCGTTGTCTGGATGATGTTGGGGATGATCCAGAGTGAAAAAGTTCATCCGAGCGGCTTTGGGGTTTATGTGTCAGGTCGAGCCAAGAAAGCCCAGTCGAAGCAACGGCGGTTTCGGCGCAATCTCTCGAATCGGCGGATCAATTTAGCAGGTGTGCATCAGCAACTGATGGGTCAAGCCCTGTCTCAATGGGGTCTGCAACGATTGTATTTGAGCTTGGATACAACGATGCTATGGAACTGTTTCTGCGTGGTTTGGGTGGGTGTGGTCTACCGGGGTCGAACGGTACCGATTGCGTTCCGGGTGGTACCACACAAAAGTAGCAGCATCCGGCTGTGGTATGTGCAACGGGTACTACGACAAGTCGCTTCGACCTTGCCTGAATCCGTCGAAGTCTTCTTGCTGGCGGATCGCGGCTTTGCCGATGGCAAGTTGTTGAAATACCTGCAACAGACGCTGAAATGGCATTTTCGGATTCGGATCAAAAAACGGTTTCAGTTCCAGACCGATGATGGGCGGTGGCATCAAATCAGCGAAATCAACTTGAAAGCTGGCGAAGCCTACTTTACGGGTGCAGTGCAATTGGGCAAAACGAGACCCTATGGCCCAGTCTATCTGGCCTTTGCCCATGATCAGCCCAGTGGAGAGTTTTGGATGATCGCCAGTGATGAGCCGACGAATTTGGCCACTTTTGAGCAATATCGTCTGCGGTTCCAAATTGAGGAAACCTTTTTGGATCTAAAATCTAGTGGGTTTCAAATGGAAGCCTGCCGGATTCGCGACACATTTTCCTTGACTCAACTGTTATGGGTGGTGGCTTTGACGATGTTATTTCTCGTCCTGCAAGGTACGGCAGTCGTCACTCAGGGGCTGCGTCAAGCAGTTGACCCACACTGGAAACGGGGTATGAGTTATCTCAAAATCGGCTGGAATTGGATTCGGTTAGCGATGACCGAACAATCTCAAATTAGGGTGTATAAATTTTTATCCAGTGCTCCAGACCCTGAACCCACTATGGCTTCATACCGTCAATCGGAACAATCCTTGCAGCGTGAATTCACTGTCCTCAAGCACATTCCGGCTTTCTAGTTTTGTCAGTCAAGCAGGCTGATAACTCACAGTCTGTGCAAATCGTCTGTATACAGAGCTACTCTTTAAGATGCGCTTACCCTGATATTAAACGCTGCTTAGGTGTTGAGTCCGCGACTAGGCAGATTCAATGTTCGGATGTTGATGAAGTGAGCATGTTCATTGAAAAATTGAAGACCCTTTTGCTTCAACTAATCTTCTTCCGCAATGAGCCAATCTTCCAAACGTCCCTTCACCACTTGCATCGATTGTTTTTGAGTTTTTCTAGACTCTTGGCGATATTTAGCTGCAAGGCGAGGTTCAAATTGCACTTCGCCCTTGCGTTTACTTTTTTGTTTCAGGGCTGCATCAGGATCTGATTGCTGATTACGATCGATCTGTTGCGCGATCGCGTCTTCCAAAAAATTTAAATAGAGCCCGTAGCGCTCCCAATCTCCGCGCACCGCACACCCCGGTTCATCCCGGTGCAGGCAATTATGGAACTGGCAATGGTCAGTGGCCAAGCGCGATCGAATTTCTGGGAAATAATGGGCTAATTGATCGGGGCCACAAGTCAAATCCGGCTGATTAAATCCAGGGGTATCCGCTAATGTTCCGCCATCGGGAAGCTCAAACAACTCCACATGGCGCGTCGTATGTCGTCCCCGTTCCAACTTCCCAGACACCGCCGACACCCGTAGCGTGGCATCGGGAATCAGTGCATTAATCAAGCTGGATTTTCCCACCCCCGACGGGCCAGAAATCACGGTTACCGACTGGCGTAGGCGATCGGCCAGGATATCTAAACCTGTCCCTTGATACACACTCAGCAAAACCGGGCTATAGCCCCAACTGCGAATCCGATCGCACCAAACCTGCTGCTCTTCGATCGGCAACAAATCACACTTACTGAGCGCGAGGCAAACCGCTAACCCGGTTGATTCCGCCTTAACCAAAAAGCGACTGAGTTGGGTCACATCGAGGGACGGTTGAGCTAGGGCAGTAACGAGAAGAATTTGATCGGCATTGGCCACCGGAGGCCGATCAAGTTCCGAGGTGCGCGGCAACAGTTGGCTAATGGCACCCCGCTTACCTTCCCAGTCAGGCGTATCCACCCTGACCCGATCGCCCACCATGACCCGCTGACCAATCTTTTTCAAGCGCGAACGGCAAGTACAGAGCAAATCTCCCTGGTTGCCGTCTAACCGAACAAAAGAGTAGTTGGCTTGAATAGCCACCACAGTTCCCAAAAGTGGATGCCCATCTGAAGTTAGTTCTGAGAAAAGAGCCCTCATTCCAACTCCAGCGGACGCCGTACCCGCAGAGAAAAATACTCCGATAGGTTTTCGATGCTCTCCACTTGATAGCCTTCCATGGTTAAGCTATCGGGCACCTGCTCGATCGGTTCACCCGGATCCAGCCAAACTTCCAAAAGTTCGCCGGGAGCCATTTGCTCAAGCTTCAGCTTGGTGCGTACAAAATTGATCGGGCAGGGGGTACCCCGCAGATCCAATTGCAAAGTAGGCTGAACCGAGTTACTCATGTGCCAAAAATTTTCCCAAATAAACCTTCAACACCACCCTTACCGACACGATCGCCCCGCAGCTTGGCCAATTTCTCTAACAGTTCCCGTTCTTCGGTACTCACTTTGGTGGGAATATCCACCTGTACCGTAATCAAGTGATCGCCACGACTGACCGGATTCCCCAGGCGAGGCACCCCTTTATTTTCCAACGTCAATACGGTGCCGGGTTGAATCCCAGGAGCAATGCCAATTTCTTCGTCCCCATCCACGGTTTTCACATCTAAACGGCAGCCTAAAATGGCTTGCAGGTAACTGATTTTAATCTCCGAAAGAATATTGATGCCATCTCGCTGAAAATCAGCATCCTCATTCACAAAGAGATAAACATACAAATCTCCAGAAGGGCCACCCCGCATTCCCGCATCTCCTTCACCGGAGACCCGTAGCCGCGTACCGTTATCAACCCCCGCAGGCACTGTAATCTTGAGCTTCTTTGTCTTTTGGTGCTGGCCGCTGCCGCCACAAACCTCACACTTATCCTCAATCACCTGACCCGATCCGTTACAGGTGGGACAGACCGAAACTTGGGTAAAGCTGCCGAAGGGGGTTCGGGTTGCTCGGCGCACTTGGCCACTGCCAGAACAGGTGGAACAAGTCCGAGGACGGGTTCCGGCTTTCGCTCCAGAGCCACTACATGCATTACAGGTCTCTAGATGGCTAATGGAAATTTCCTTTTCCTTGCCAAAAACCGCATCGCGGAAATCAATCTTCAGGTCTAGCCGCAGATCATCTCCACGAACCGGGCCGCCCCGTCGCCTTGTCTGTTGCGCACCAGGAGCTCCACCAAAGCCACTGAAAAAGCTTTCAAAAATATCGGCAAAACCGCCCATGTCGCCAAAATCTTGGAAGCCCCCAGCTCCTGCAGCCCCACTGACCCCAGCTTCACCAAAGCGATCGTAGCGGGCGCGAGCTTCGGGTTCAGACAAGACTTCGTAGGCTCGATTGATTTCTTTAAACGTCTCCTCTGCCCCGGGTTCCTTGTTGACATCGGGGTGATATTTGCGAGCTAGGCGGCGAAACGCCCGCTTAATCTCTTCTTTGTCGGCATCGCGGGAGACGCCCAAAACTTCATAGTAATCACGCGCCATAGATCGTCGCTAATTTCGGGGACATAGAGCTAGGATATTGGACAAAGGCACCCAATTGAAAGTTGGCTTTCGGGGGGAAAACCGATCCAAAAGCGAGTGCCCATAGATCACGACTTGCATTTAAGCAAGAATTTTGAAAAAAGCATCAAAACGACGATCGCTCTGGATGACCCTAGTCGATCGCTTCATAGTCAGCCGTAATCGTAGCATCACTATCGAAATCAAATTCCTCAGCAAACGGATTCGCATGGTTTACCCGCACTGTTTCTTCCTCCAAAGCACTCAAGTCATCTAGAGGATCCACACTACTACTTGAAACTGGGGAAGCCTCTGCTGACGGAGGGGAAGAGGCCGGTACGGCTTCACTTGCACTTGACCCCGAACTCACGCCTGCTTGATAGACAGCAGCCCCAATCTCAAAAAGAATCTGCTGCAACCCGTTCAGCCGCGCGCTCATCTCTTCTAAGCTGATGGCTGGATCGTCGATCGCGGCCCGCAGTAGCGCAACATTTTCAGCCGCTTCCATTTTCAAGTTATCGTTAATGAACTCTCCGTTATCTCGCAGGGTCGTTTCATAGCTGTAGAACAGATTATCCGAGCGATTTTTCAGTTCTGCAACTTCCTTGCGGCGCTCATCCTCATCGTTGAACAGTTCCGCTTCTTGACGCATCCGTTCAATTTCACTATCGCTCAAACCCCCAGTATTACTAATTTCAATACTTTGAGCTCGTCCTGTTCCCTTATCTAGGGCCGAGACCTTGAGAATGCCATTGGCATCAATTTCGAAGGCTACTTCGATTTGAGGTACGCCTCGAGGTGCAGGGGGAATGCCCGTCAATTGGAACTTCCCTAGGGTCTTATTATCCTTCGCCATGGCGCGTTCTCCTTGCAGCACATGGATTTCGACGGATGTTTGGCCATCGGTCGCTGTCGAGAAAACTTGGGATTTACTACAGGGAATGGTTGTGTTGCGTTCAATGATTTTAGTGAAGACTTCACCCAAGGTCTCAATCCCCATGGATAAGGGCGCAACGTCTAAGAGCAACAGGTCTTTAACTTCGCCCCCTAGGACACCCGCTTGAATGGCAGCGCCCAAGGCAACGGCCTCATCAGGGTTCACGGATTTATCCGGAGCCTTGCCCTTACAAAATTGCTTTAAAGCTTCTTGAACCGCAGGAATACGAGTCGATCCCCCCACCAGAAGAATGCGATCGATTTCATCGACCGTCATACCCGCATCCTTCAGAGCCTGCTCCATCGGGCTGATTGTGGATTTCACCAAGTCCGCAACCAATTCTTCAAATTTGGCACGGGTCAGTTCTGTCTCGATGTGCTTCGGCCCAGTTTCATCGGCAGTAATAAACGGCAGGTTAATCACGCTGGTAACCGTACCAGATAGATCAATCTTGGCGCGTTCAGCCGCTTCCCTCAGACGCTGGAGCGCCATCTTGTCAGTGGAGAGATCGATCCCTTCCTGTTGTTGAAAGGTCTCAATCAACCAGCGGACGATCGCGGCATCAAAGTCATCTCCCCCCAGGTGGTTGTTACCCGAGGTGGCTTTCACTTCAAATACTCCATCCCCGAGCTGCAAAATCGAGACATCAAAAGTTCCGCCCCCCAAGTCAAAGACCAGAACAATTTGGTCTTGATCTTGCTTGTCTAACCCGTAGGCTAGGGCTGCAGCCGTCGGCTCGTTGATAATTCGTAATACTTCTAACCCAGCGATCGTGCCTGCATCCTTGGTCGCTTGCCGTTGTGCGTCACTGAAATAGGCTGGAACCGTAATGACCACTTGTGTAACTTCTTCGCCGAGATAGCCTTCTGCATCCTGCTTCAGCTTTTGCAGAACCATCGCAGAAATTTCTTGGGGAGTATAGTTGCGTCCTCGAATTTGCACATCGACGGTATTGTCTTTCCCTTTGACACAGGTATAGGGAACCCGCGATCGTTCATCTTGCGTGTCTTCCCATCGACGTCCAATAAACCGCTTAATACTAAAAATAGTATTTTCAGCATTGGTCACCGCTTGACGTTTCGCCAGTTGACCCACCAAGCGATCCCCAGCTTTGCCAAAGCCAACGATACTGGGCGTAGTGCGGCCCCCTTCCGAATTCGCAATGACGGTAGGTTGTCCGCCCTCTAAAACAGCGACACAGCTGTTAGTTGTTCCCAGGTCAATCCCAATAACTTTTCCCATATCTAGCGGTGAATGTACGCAAGGTGAACCGTCAAACGAGCGCAAGGCTCACTTTATCTGCCCTATCTATAAAGCAATATTCCGCAAAAGTTCATAAACGCGATCAAGCTTTTCTGAAATTATGTCCGAATTTAGAGGGATTGCACGGCAGATTTCCACGAAACCAGTAACCAAATCTCCACTATTTCGTATCATTCTCACTAAATTGAGGGATGATGCCCTCAGCTCCACTACTCAACGTGGTTAGTGAGTATGGTTAGCTAGTGATGACAAGAGTGCCTGGAAAAGCACTGAAGCAATCAGGAAGCATCAAGAAGCAATAAGGTGAGGTGCAGCCCGACTCAGCCTCTGAGACAGGAGTTTCATCCTTACTGAACCTCCTGCCGTCCTGTTAGAGCGGTCCACACCTCACTCAATTTTGTCCAATGATCTCTGTTTCCAATCCCCCGCTGACCCCGTGCGGTGCTAAGGCATAGAAACTGGGGGATTGGTTAGAGTTGCGCTCCTGTGAACTTGTCAGCTTTAACTCCCGGCACCACTGCCCCCTTCAGCATCTTCAGGGGGAGCAGCCACTTTAACCATGGCATGACGCAACACTCGATCGCCGATCATATATCCCCGCACCAGTTCCTCAATCACCGTTCCTTCGGCATACTCTGCGGTCGGCTCTCTCAGTACCGCTTCATGCAGGTTTGGATCGAACTCTTTGCCCTCAGCTCGCATGGGAGCAACCCCAATTTTTTTCAGGCGATCGACCATGTCTTTATAGACGCCTTGATAACTTTTGTGAATATTCATCTCGGCGTCACTTTGAGGCTTGATCTGCGCCCGTGCCCGCTCAAAATTGTCTACCACTGACAGCAACTCGCCTAAAGTGGCAATCTTGGCCTGAACGTCTAACTTTTCCCGTTCTTCCTGAGTGCGTCTCCGAAAGTTTTCAAAATCTGCGGCTAATCGGAGGTATTGGTTTTGCGCATCATCTGCCTGTCCCTTTAGGGCTTCACATTCCCGCTCTTTAGCAGCATAGGTGGCCCGTAACTTCATAAACTCGGCTTCATAATCCGTGTCATCCTCTTCCATCGGGATGGAATCTGGAAGAGAGCTTTCCGCCTCAAGGTTGGCCTCTGCACCAACTGCGCCAGACTCTTGGGTGGCCTGTGCTGCGTCCGTGGGTGTGGTGTCAGCAGACTCTGATGTAGCACTGCTAGGGGTGGCCTGTGTGTCCCCGATCGGCTGGTTTTCTTCACCCATCATGTCTATCATCCCCTGTAAAACCTTCTGCGCATTCCCAGCAATAGACCAGATTGTCTATCATTAGCTTGCCGCACTCAGCCTTGAGTCCACCTGCTAGAAGTTCAATCTGTCATCGCTAACAACCCACTAGCATAGCTTGCTAGGTTCACTTTGCTCAAACTCCCGATCTGTTTTAATCAGAGAAAGGTATTCTTCTTGCATTGCTTGTTCCTCAAAATGATACAAATCTATACCCTGAGGATGGATATAGGGATGATTTGAAAAATTTGGGGCAATATCTATAGAAGAGATCAGTTTTTGTGAGCTATGACGAACTCTCCTTCCCAGCGGCGCGCCCTTGTTGTCCAGAATCATTTTTCGCCCTTTGGCAATAAACTCATCCAGGCGGGTTATGCCAATCAGGAGCAACTCCAGCAGGCTCTTGTAGAAAGTCGGCGTTCTGGAAAACCCTTAACAGAAGCGTTAGAGTTAATTACTGGGCAGCAGCTATCACCGGAGCTAATTCGCCAATACAAGAAACAGCAACTATTTGAACTTAAAATTCTTTACGGGGTTGAATCCCTCGATCCGGAAATCAACCAGGTTTCGACCAATCAAATTGGTCAGCTCATCGATACCTTGATTCCGATCGATCTTTGTCGTCGTTACAAGTTTGTCCCCCTATCCCAATCGGAAAGCCATGTTTTAGTGGCGATGGTGGAGCCCGATAATCTAGATGCTCAAGACGATCTCAATCGTATTCTTCGGGCTAAAAACCTGAGTCTCCAGCGCCTCGTCATCACCTTTGAAGATTACAACCACCTCATTTCCCAGTATCTCGATGAACGGATGCGTCGGGATCAGCAGGCTGAGCAACAGGCGCGGGTTGACGTTAAAGCAGATCTAGAAGGGCTAGAAGATTACGCAGAGCTTCAAGAGGATGATTCTAGCGATGTCGATCTCGACGCTGCGGCTGAAGCGGACGCCGCTCCGATCGTGACCCTCGTGAATAAAATCCTCATCAAAGCCCTCCAAATGGGCGTGTCTGATATTCATATTGAGCCCCAGGAAGAATTTCTTCGCGTCCGCTTCCGTAAAGATGGAGTCTTGCAAGAAGCCTTTGAGCCTTTACCGAAGAAAATCATTCCCGCAGTCACGGCGCGCTTCAAAATTATTTCTCAGTTGGATATTGCAGAACGACGGGCTCCTCAAGATGGGCGGATCCGTCGAATTTACGACGGACGTAAAATTGACTTCCGGGTCAATACCCTCCCCAGTAAACATGGAGAAAAAGTTGTATTACGGATCCTCGACAACTCAGCGACCCAGTTAGGACTGGATAAATTGATTCAGGATCCTGAATCCTTGCAAATTGTCCAAGAAATGGTACGACGCCCCTTCGGATTGATTCTGGTTACAGGCCCTACTGGATCGGGGAAAACCACAACGCTATATTCTGCCTTGGCTGAGCGTAATGAGCCGGGAGTTAACATCAGTACTGCTGAAGACCCAATTGAATACTCCCTGGCAGGATTAACTCAGGTACAGGTAATCCGGGAAAAGGGGATGGACTTTGCCGCAATTTTGCGGGCCTTTTTGCGGCAGGATCCGGATGTGATTCTGGTGGGGGAAACCCGTGACCGGGAAACGGCAAAGACCGCGATCGAAGCTGCGCTGACGGGACACTTAGTGTTAACCACCCTGCACACCAACGACGCCGCTGGGGCGATCGCGCGATTGGATGAAATGGGGGTTGAGCCTTTCATGGTTTCTGGGGCACTGCTTGGGGTGGTAGCCCAACGGCTCGTCCGTCGCGTCTGCGATGAATGTCGCATTCCCTATAATCCCGCTCAGGAAGAACTGGCCCGATTTGGGTTTACCAGTTCGCAGGACACCCACATGACTTTGTATAAGGCCAATACCCTGACTACCCAGGAAATCCAAGAGGCCAAAGCGTCAGGCAGCCTCTGTCCCAAATGTGGCGGTGGCGGCTACAAAGGACGCTGTGGGGTCTATGAAGTCATGCGGGTGACTGAGCGTCTACAAATCCTGATCAATGAAGGAGCCCCTACCGAACAGATCAAGGAAGTTGCGGTTGAGGAAGGAATGCAAACCCTTCTAGCCTATAGTCTTAACCTGGTTCGCCAAGGGTTGACTACCCTCGACGAAGTTGAGCGCGTCACCTTCACGGATACGGGGCTAGAAGCAGAACTTCGCGCCAAGCGGAAAAGTGTTCTCTCTTGCCGAACTTGTTCAGCCGAGCTGAAGCAGGAATGGCTAGATTGTCCCTACTGCTTAACACCGCGTTTTCAAGATTCGTAAGGTTATGGTTTCAGGTCGATCCCTCAGGCCAGACTTTACAGACGGGTTCCCGTCGCTTGGGACGATGCCTGTTCGACGATTTCGCACCGAACAATTTTGCACTTATAACCTAGAGATTAAGAGCCCTTTGTATCAGGAGAAAGCAACATGGAACTCATGATTGAAGACTTGATGGAGCAATTGATTGAAATGGGGGGATCGGATTTGCATCTCACAGCGGGGTTGCCTCCCTATTTCCGCATCAGTGGGAAGCTTCAGCCGATCGGTGACCAAGCTCTCAATTCTGAAGAATGCCAACGGCTTATCTTTAGCATGCTGAATAATACCCAGCGGAAAAACCTGGAACAAAACTGGGAATTAGACTGTTCCTACGGGGTACGGGGATTGGCTCGGTTCCGGGTCAATGTTTACAAAGACCGGGGCACCTATGCAGCCTGCCTCCGGGCATTAAGTTCCAAGATTCCCAACTTTGAGAAACTCGGCTTGCCTGACGTTGTGCGGGAAATGGCGGAGAAACCTCGGGGCTTGATTTTGGTGACGGGGCCAACTGGTTCAGGGAAAACCACCACCCTAGCCGCCATGATTGATTTGATCAATCGCACTCGTGCAGAGCATATTTTGACTGTTGAGGATCCGATCGAGTTTGTCTACGAACCCATTAAGAGCCTCGTGCATCAACGGCAACTGGGGGAAGACACCAAGAGCTTTGCAAACGCCCTCAAGGCAGCCCTTCGGGAAGATCCAGACATTATTCTTGTGGGGGAAATGCGGGACTTAGAAACCATTTCCTTGGCGATTAGTGCAGCGGAAACAGGGCACTTAGTTTTTGGTACTTTGCACACCAGTTCAGCCGCCCAAACCGTTGATCGGATGATTGATGTATTCCCTGCCGATCGCCAAACTCAAGTGCGCGTTCAGCTTTCCAACTCTTTGGTAGCCGTTTTCAGCCAAACCCTAGTTTCCAAAAAGAGTCCCAAGCCTGGTGAATACGGTCGGGTTATGGCACAGGAAATTATGATCGTCACTCCTGCTATTTCCAACTTGATCCGGGAAGGTAAAACAGCTCAAATTTACTCCGCCATTCAAACAGGCGGGAAATTAGGGATGCAAACCTTGGAGAAAGTTTTGGCTGACTATTACAAGCAGGGAGCGATTACCTACGAAGCGGCTATGTCTAAAACCTCCCGCCCTGACGAATTGAACCGTTTGATTGGGGGAGCCCCCGCAGGAGCCACTGCTGGATCTGCACACTAGAACCGAGCTAATTGGTGAAATAGGAGAGAGCTATTGAATCGAGATCCCATCTCTCTCCGCTCTCCGGACTTTCTGGAACCGTTGCACCTCTCAAAAACTCGACTATGATTGGTGCAAGTTTTAGGATCTCACTCTAGAGCTGCTAATTCGCCAATTTCGGGGCTTCACAGTCCATTGTCTTAACCACACTACCTTGGGTCTGATTTTTGAGCCATGCCTACCTACGTTGCCCGCGTTCGTGATGCTAAAGGAAACGCAAAAAAAGAGAAAATTGTCGCTCAATCCCTAGGGGATGCCCGCTCCGCCCTCCGAGATCAGGGACTCTTTGTTCAGGAGTTGAAAGAGAGCGAAGGACTCGGGTCATTGGATCTGAAAAAACTTCAGACATCCATGGCCAAGATCACCGTCAAGGACAAAGCACTTTTTTCACGGCAGTTTGCAGCCTTGGTGAACGCAGGTGTGGCGTTGGTAAGAGGCTTAGGTGTTCTTTCTGAACAGTGCACCAACCCAAAAATGAAAGTCGCTCTGATGGATATTAGTTCCGAAATTCAGCAGGGAACTAGCTTGTCCGATGCCATGCGTAAGCACCCAGACTGTTTCGATGGTCTTTATGTCAGCATGATTCAAGCAGGCGAAGTGGGGGGGGTGCTAGATGAGGTGCTGAACCGACTAGCAAAGCTGTTAGAAGATGTGGCACGCTTGCAAAACCAAATTAAGTCTGCTATGGCCTACCCCGTTGTCGTGGGTATCTTGGCAACCTTAATTTTTCTGGGCATGACCATTTTCCTGATTCCCATTTTTGCGGGCATCTTCCAGGAACTAGGCACTGAGCTACCCGCCTTTACCCAAGCGATGCTTAACATTAGCCAATTTTTGAGAAGTCCGAATGTGCTGATTTTGGTGGTTTTAGTTCCCCTGGTTAGCTTTGCCTACAAACAGTACTACAACACACGGGTTGGACGGGAAACCATGGATCGCTTCTTCCTGAAAATGCCTTTGTTTGGTGATTTAATCCAGAAGACAGCAACCGCTCGCTTTTGTCGTACCTTTGGCGCATTGACCCGTTCGGGTGTTCCCATCCTGACCTGCTTGGAAATTGTGCGCGATACTGCGGGGAATCAAGTTATTGCCAATGCGGTAGACGAAGCCCGCCGTGAGATCCAAACTGGTGGCATGATTAGCATTGCCCTGCAAAAAGAGCAGGTTTTCCCTTTGATGGCCATTCAAATGATCAGCATTGGGGAAGAAACGGGGGAAATTGATGCCATGTTGATGAAGGTGGCGGATTTCTACGAAGATGAAGTGGAACAGGCCGTAAAAGCCCTCACAAGTATCATGGAACCTATTATGATCTTGCTGTTGGGGGGCATGGTTGCTTCTATTCTCTTGGCAATGTATCTGCCAATGTTCAAGGTTTTCGAAAAATTGGGTTAAGCAATGGCATGTCTTCTTTGCATTGTCGAGAGGGGCTGATTCCAGAAGGATTGATATTGATGACTATTCAGCAAGCAGACTATGAAGAACTGTTGGCCACCTATAGTCAAAACTGTGAAGCGATCGCGCTCTTGCGACGCTATCGGCCTTATTTGGAGTTAATCCCTAGTATGCGTCGGCCTGAGGATAGTTTAATTACGATTCCTCTGCCGATCGCCAAGCTTCGCTATACGCAACCCTCGCCAAGTGGACACGGCAATATTACCAGAGCGGAGGCCGTTCCCGTTCCCTGCGAGATTGCGATATTGATGTGCGATCCAGAATGGAAAGTCAAAACGGGTCGTGAAATCTTCGTCTTTATTCATCGTCCAGAAGAAGATTTTTCTGAACTCCTAGGACGTTGGCGACAGACCCAAGTTTTGTTAAGTAAAGATTATGAGTGGTTAATGCCGCTCAAATATCAGCACATCTTGAATGATGGGGCAGAAAAAATTTATCCACTTTTTGTATTGTTCGAGCAATCTCCAGAGCGATTGAGGCGGGGACTGAAAGGTGCAAATTTACCCTGTGTCATTGCCTCTAGGACTGATCAAGAGGAAACAGATACAGAAACATCCAGTCAAGAAACATTAGAAACGCCTCCTTACAATCGTCTAGAAGATTGATCTTCTTGACAATGAAGATTAAGGTTTACGCTTTCGGGGTGGCTTACGGTGACGTTGCTGTGACGTCATCATTGCACGATCCATGGGGAAGCCCACAGGTTGTAGAACTTGATACTTACGGTCTTCCTCAAGCTGTTTGAGTTCTGTGTAATCCACCCAATGGATGCAGTCCACAGGACAGGTATCGATCGCTTCTTGAATCAAATCCTCAGAATCTCCATCCTGACGAATTACCCGTGAACGACCATAGTCTGGCTCAATGTAAAACGTATTTCGAGCTACATGGGCACAGTACCGACAACCAATGCAGGTAGTTTCATCAACATATACCCCCCGCTGTCGGAACATCCCCCCCAACTCAGGTTCTAGACCCGAACGGTGATCGTCTTCGCGTAAACCACCTCTCAATTCCGGCTCTAGACCAGAGCGATGATTTTCTAAGGAAACGATACCTTCAGTAAAGTGAGCTTCAGAACCCCTAAGCGGTTGAGGGGAATCGGTCATGGGCTGACCTCCATAGGATTCAAGTCCGACACTATCTGACACTAAATTGTTGAATGTTGGTTGAGTGCCGCATTAAGCGTTAAGCAATGGTTGAGACGCTGGGCTTAGCTAGTCAAAACAACCAACCGTGCAGAACCTGCTAAGCGCCCCACCGCTGGAGCACCAACCGAAGGGAACCATCTTCCTGACGCTGCTGTTCAGCTACTTGAAATCCTTGGCGATTCCCTTCATTCAAAATAGTGTGATAGGCATAGCGTTGGGTAACTTGCTTGAGGAAGCGATCGACAGAGCCATTCTGCTGCCAAAACTGTAGATCTGTCACCAATGCATACTCTTTACCATCCCAAGCAAATCCGATGTCGTAACCATTTTGTTGCTCGATCACGACATCTGCATTGTGGGTTAAGCCTTTATAACCCCGCACTTTTGATGGGCCAGCTTTCCAGTCCATTCCCAGGTCACTCAATGCAGACTTGAGGGAATCTAAGTTACGGATTTGAGTCTTGATTTGACTAAAGTGAGACATGGTGGTTCCCGGTTAAATGACAACAATGGTTGCTTAGAGGTTGCTTAGATGAACCTAATGACCGAATCGTCAGAGCATTGATCAGCAAGCGACCAGTCATGAGCTCCTTGGCTTACCAATCACTAAACGTTGTGTGGGTGGTTGCTGTTTGGCTGTGCTGAACAGGCTGGGCAAAAAACTCAGCCATAGTTTCCTGTTGAAGGACAACTCCTAGCTGCTCTTCGATTGCGGCAGTCACCTCCGCACAGGAAGCACCGACAATACCTGTCACCTTTTCTTGAACCCGACCATCTGGATAGATGATAAATTCCAGTGTTTCCATCCTGCTCGCTCACCAGATTTTGCAAGGGATCTAACCGAACGACGTAGCTTTAGGATCGGCCAGCCTAATTTAAGGCACTTAATTAACCAATCTTGATCAACTGCATCGAATTGACGCGGAACGTTACAAAACTTATTAATTCCATTAAGTAACGCCTCAACTATCTGTCAGTGTCGCTTAACTTATCTGGGCCGTCAAGAGACCAGGACTGATCAAACGTGATTGAGGAAACTCTATGGATGTTGCCATCTTTACCCTACAACTGACCGACTTCGTCTATGTCCCGCTACTTTGGAACGGTCACTTGGCCTTTAATCACTTGGCCTTTAAGAAGTCCTTAAGACAGTCTTTAGACAGTCTTTACAGCCCACATCTTAGACATATTTCTACACAGTCTATGTCTACGCAAGATTTGCAAAGCAGGGTAGAGGAAATTTGAACTGTGTATGTGAATGGCCTAGGGTGACAGTAAATATAGGGATCCAGCGCTATGGGCTAAAGTCTCAACGATCGCAGCGTTCCGGCAGGATTACGGATGAGTTTCGACAAGATCAACTGGTGTCATCCGAGATGTCAACCATTGGGAGTGAATACCGTGAGGGGTGATACCCCGTAGAAGTTCGCTGGTTAACTGAGTTACCAATGATACATCAGGGATTGCATCTACTACTGAAACATTGCCCTGATCCAACTGTTGAATCCCCGGTGTATTGATCATGGCTAATTTAATTCCCATTGGTACGCTCGTTAGGCAACGTTATTTGATCCAACAAGTTTTAGGTCAGGGCGGATTTGGTAGAACTTATCTTGCCCTGGATCAAGAACGATTTGGGGAAGGGTGTGTCCTTAAAGAGTTTATTGTGC
Organism: Alkalinema pantanalense CENA528; assembly: GCF_050753345.1. Classification (NCBI taxonomy): domain Bacteria; kingdom Bacillati; phylum Cyanobacteriota; class Cyanophyceae; order Leptolyngbyales; family Leptolyngbyaceae; genus Alkalinema; species Alkalinema pantanalense. The sequence continues at coordinate 30,914 of NZ_JBLZFX010000037.1, forward strand.
CCTATGCAGATGAAGCCTTGCTAAAGAAAGCGAGAACGATGTTTCAGCGGGAAGCTAGTACGCTGCATCAAATCCAGCACCCCCAAATTCCACAATTTCAGGCAGCGTTTGAGAGTGACGATCGCCTATGGCTTGTCCAAAGTTTGATCCAGGGCAGTACCTACCGTACTTGGTTAAACCAGCGGAAGGCCGAAGGCCGTACCTTATCTGAGTCAGAAGTGTTGCTGCTGTTGGGGCAATTGTTACCTGTTTTAAGCTATCTCCACGATCGTCGCATTATCCACCGTGATATTTCTCCAGACAATATTATCCTGCAACCCCAGTCATCCTCACCTGATTCAGCCTCTTTGCAGGGTACCCCTGTACTGATTGATTTTGGTGCAGTGAAGGAGGCAACGAGTGGTTTAGCCCTTGTGTCTTCTATGACTCGCGTTGGTAAAATTGGCTACGCGCCCCCTGAACAACTCCAAACAGGCAGTGTCCATCCCCACAGTGATCTCTATGCCCTAGCGGCAACTTGTTTAGTTTTACTGACCGGTCGGGAACCCCAAGATCTGCTCGATAGCCATAATTTGACTTGGCGTTGGCAGCCTTATACCCAAATCAACGATCGCTTAGCTCAGGTGTTACTCAAAATGTTGTCCTTGCATCCGGGCGATCGCTATCAATCCGCCCAGGACGTTTGGGTCGCACTTCAGCCTATCTTAACGGGACTGCCCATTACCCAAATGGTGGTTCCACCTGGCACCCAGCCCAATCCCCCCAAGCATCCCTCAACGGGTTCTGCTAGCTGTGCCACGGCTTCAGTCGCGCAACCCAGGACGCCATTCCGCCGTCCACCGTTCCAAATGCCACGGGTGTCTTCAATGTCTGCCGTTTTGGCGAGCCTGGTCGTGGTGCTGGGCATGGGAACTTGGATTTTCCGGTTGCCGATCCCCAGTGGCACAACCCATACCCTCCAATCTGATGCAGTGGCTTCCACGGTTTCTGCCGATCTGGCTCTGAATGCCAATGGAACCCAAACCATTTTGTTTAAACCGGGTGAAATTTCTGCCTTGGTGCAAGGCAATCTCCAAGATAAACCCACACAGACCTATCGCCTCAGAGCCGCTAAAGGTCAGATCATGAGCGTGATCTTGGATGGGTCGGGGGTGGTGATGAACTTACTCAAGTCCAACCAAGAGCCGATCGATAGTGCGTCTCAACAAACGCGGAGTTGGACAGGACAACTCCCGCTGGATGATGAATATGAGTTACAGATCACAGGGTCGGGCTCCTATGCCATCGATGTCTCAATTACGCCCTTAAGTCGATCGGAGGCAACGGAATCCCAACAGACAGAACTGGAAAAACAGCAACCTAATACGCCTAAAGCCAACAAAGGCCGATCCAAGGTTGCCGCTAAACCGATCGTTAAACAAGTTGCGGCCAAGCAGCGCGACCTCGATCGAGATCGCACTCAATAGTGAAATGAGTCAGAAGTGAAATGAGTCAGAGTGAAGTTAGTTAAAAGTTACGCACTTCAACCAAAAATTAAGGATTTCGGACGCTGGTTCAGAGGCTAAAAGCTTGAAAGACCGTTCAATTAATCTGATTCAGCAATCCCGGACAATCTCAACACAATTTCTTGGGTATCGAGGATGAGTTGAACCCGATCGCCATAATGTAGATCGGGAATGAGAGGAGCCACAATCTCTAAGATGGAAGGATCCTGAAAGTGGTCAAGCTTGGTTTCAGGATGGGGATAGTAGACCCAGCCAGAATAGAGACTTTCTCCAACCACAACCCAACTGTGACAGAAGGAAAAGGTTTCACTGGCAAAACCTTTTATCCACTGAACCTCCGTAAAGGTATGGGCGGGCTGGCAAATTTCAAAGATATGGGGCGCGATCGACACATTCAGTGTCCCCAAAAAGCAATCGGATAAATCTAAGCCCCGTGCCTGAAAAAACGGTAATTGCAACTCCAGTGTTCCAGCGGGATAGGGACTGGTCGGGGAGCGTCCAGAAGCCACTTGATATCCCGGCATGATGATCCCTGCAACTGTAAAATGCTGACCTGTAGTCCAGTCCACCATAGTTGATTGTTTCGCGAATCCTGACAACAGAAGTGGGATAGGTAGGGTAAGTGGGACAGGTGAGATTAGGGCTGTTGTTTAATGGCACTCACTTTGCCATTGGGGTCTAACCGTAGAAAAATAATACTCTTCTTCCCATCAGCAGAGGCAGGCGCGATCGGTTCTCCCTCAATAAGTCCTGTGCGATCGCGATATTGAGTAGCCGCCTCATTGCGGGGCGTCACCGATTTCAACTCTCCAGCCGGATCGACCTCCAGTACATATTCCAAGCCCTCGGATAACCCCTCTGGTGGCTTCCAGCGACTTTGAAAATATTTTTCTACCGCTTCAGCTTGGGAGGTATCTAGTACTGGAGCGGCTGGAGCCGACTTGCGGGCCGCAGAAGCTGAGGGTTGACTCACTGCGCCTGCCTCATCACTGGCTATATTGCTAGAGCCAATTTGATCGACGATCGACGGTACAGGAACTGCTTTTACAGAAGGGGGCTGTTTGCCTGTTTGGGCGGCATTTGGCACATTCTCCGTTCGAGCAACCCCCGAATTGGCAGCCCCCCCAGGATTTTGGCTCACAATCACTGGCCCTGTTGTTGCAGAATTATTGCCGCTTGTGCCTGCTGGGTTCCCGCGAGGTGTCTCTGAAGGGGTTCCCGCTGTCCCCGTGGGTGGTGTCGTGGTCGTGATGATCGGCGGTGGAGGCGAACCGGGGTTAATGGTGGCACTTGGGGGTAACGTTCCCGGCGGTGACAGTAGCGGCGAGGGTGAAGGCGAAGACTGCGGTGGTTGTAGGGCAAGGCGTTGATCGCTGCTGCTGGCAGTCTGACTTGCCGTTTGAGGATTATTGTTCGATCGGCTCAGGCCATTGAGAATAGAGGCAGATAACCCAACCGCTACTAAAGCACCGGCGACCACTCGGCCCCAAGCTGCCGGAGACTTCATCCAGGCTGGTTGATTCAGTGTAGGGAAGGCTGTTACATCAGCAGCATATTCATCTAATGCGGCTGCTAAATCGGCCAACTGGGTTGAAGTCAGATGAATTTCTGAGCCGGATTGTTCCGTAGCCAATGCCCCTAGGGTCAGGGTGTGGGATAGGAGTCCTTTGGGTTGCAGGGCAAGACCATAGGGATTGGTCGGCGCAGCGAGGGTTGTGGTGAGGGGTTCGATCGTGGCCACCAGCCCCGTTCCCACGCCTGCCACCTGGGGCAGCAAATCACTGGATTGGTTCAGAAAGCTCTGCACATAGGTGGCAACGACATCGGTCAACGCTTCCAACTGATTGCGATCGCCCCGTAACGTCACCCACTGATCTTCACCGACACGGGGATCATCAAAGCTCAACTGAAACCGCACATTTTTTAACGCGGTATTCCCAATCCACTTTGCTAGTGGAGAAGGTTTCGCGGAAATTTCCAGCGTGCAAGTGGGAGGGGTGTACTTGCGCAAAACAGTGCTGTTAACGTTGGCTTGGGTCATCATGGTTAGGATGCAGAGGTCGGACGAGCAGTCGGGCGATGGGCTAAGGAGCGATCGAGCAAAGCAGACCACAGACGACGCGCCCCTTGATTCCCCCCGTAAAACATTAAATCAATCAGGAGCTTCAGGGCGAGGTGGGTCAATCCCTCTGGTGAGGCTTCATCCCCTTCATCCATCCGTTCTTGGTAGGTATTTTGGAAGGTGTCCAAGTAGTCCCCCAGTAAGGCCGCTTGATGGGGGGGCTTATTTTGCTCCGTCAATTGTTCTAACAAAGACACTGCGCGACGGATCAGTTCTTGGTGTTGTTTTGCCAAGTGGCAACTGATTAGAACCAAGGCACGGGCTTCTTCAACATCCAGCTTCTTTCGGCCCCCTTGGCCTTTGCGCAGGGGGCTGGCCTGCCGCAGTCGCCATAGGGCTACCCGATCGGCCACAACGGATTCCAGCCCCAGTTGAGTTGCTGCTTGCAGCATGGCTTCAGACCCAATGTCTGCGATCGCCTCTAGCGCTAAGAGCACGAGATCGAGTTGCGCTTTGATATTGTCAAGCTGTTCTGGGTCAGGTGGCTGGGGCAGAGACAGTTCTGCGAAGGAGGGGGCAGCGGTGATGGGAATGACGGTGGAGTTCATAGGCGGCACAGGATGCAAATTCGAATGCCCAGGGTCGATAGGTTGTGGACTCATGACGCAGTGGAAAAGTTTCTTGAAGATCTGTGCATTCTTGGCCTGTCTCGCCAACCAGTCACTCGCCAACCCGCGTCCAAAATCTAGGTGCAAGGTTGCCGCTCGCACTAGGTGCAGGAGGTGCAAGGTTGCTGTTGGCACCGGGTGCTTTGGGAAAGTGCTTTGTGAGAATTCCGCCCGAATGCCTTCAGGGTATCATTTCCCAGGCTGAGCGTGGGATAGGCTGAGCGCGTCGAAACACTGAATCCGACAAATTAGCCCAGAATCACGCTCATGGCATAGGCCGTGGCAGCGCTGCCTAGGGGAACTGTGACATTATCAATCCCCAGCCTAGAAAAGGCTTCTAACCCTGTAGCCACGATCGCTACTAAGAATGCAGAAATGATCAATGGACTGAGGGCCGTGCCCACGGAGGCCAGCACGAGTATCGTCATCAATGCACTAATCAGGGCCATGGTGAGAGATCCTTCCCAACTTTTTTTCATCCCCCCAAGGTAGTAGGTGTGGCTCCCAAATTGACGACCGATCAATCCCGCCAGCCCATCGCCCCAGGTCATGATCAGAATCCCTAGCACAGCAAATTCTGGTAAATTTTGTGGCCAGAACCAGGCTGCCAGCAGGCCAATACTGAGGGCATAGAAAAACGTCCCCAAACTTTTGCGCCCAACACTATCAATACTGGGCAACAAGGGGTAGAAAAAGGATGCCAGGGCGATCGTGCCAAACAGAACCGCCGCCGCCAGAATTACCCAGCTAGGAAGCGCCATCCACCAAGCCAGCAGAATAATGTTGCCCGTGCCGATGTGAACCACCTTGCGCACGAGTTCACTATCAGCGCGGGTGAATTGTTTCACCAACGTGGCGGCTATGCCCACCAAACCCAACCAAAGTGCAGCGATCGCGACTTTTTCTCCCAGGGTGTCAATTGATGCAAACCACTGAATCACAGCGTTTTTGGCCTCCTTGCTCCCAGTTGGATGGATGATCTTTTCCACAAATACTTTTTCACAATACTGGACAGACTGGATCGGTTCGTAGGAATTCATCCCGTAAGATGAACGGTGGAGATGATTGAGCAACACCACCATGAAAGTAGCTGTAACGGGTGCCACGGGGTTTGTCGGCAGTCGATTAGTCGAACAATTGCATATGGAAGGCCATGAGGTGATTGTTTTAACCCGCAATGCAGAGCAAGCAAATCAACGATTTCCTAACCCGGTTTTTACCAGGGTTACTGTAGTTGCCTATAACCCCATGGAAGCCGGAGATTGGCAAGGGGCAATTTCTGGTTGTGACGGGGTAGTGAATTTGGCGGGGGAACCGATCGCCGAACACCGCTGGACACCGGAACATAAGCAGTTGCTTTTAGACAGTCGGGTGCTCACAACCCAGCACCTAGTGGACGCGATTAACCAAGCGAATCCCAAGCCATCGGTGTTGGTGAATGCCTCGGCGATCGGGTTCTATGGCACCAGCGAAACTGCCAGCTTTGATGAAACCAGTCCAGCAGGGAGTGATTTCCTCGCAGAGATTTGTCAGAAGTGGGAGGCGGCAGCGCAGGGGGTGACCGCGAGCGGAACTCGGCTGGTGATCTTGCGTTTGGGCATTGTCTTGGCCATGGGCGGAGCGCTGGGTAAAATGTTGCCACCCTTTCGGATGTTTGCTGGTGGGCCGATCGGGTCGGGTCGCCAATGGTTTTCCTGGATTCACCGGGATGACTTGGTGGCTTTAATCATGCAGGCACTCACCCAACCCGAAATGCAGGGAATTTACAATGCAACGGCTCCCAATCCGGTACGGATGGAAGAACTCTGTCAGACTCTGGGGCAGGTACTCCAACGCCCGTCCTGGTTACCGGTACCAAGTTTCGCCCTAGAAGCGATGTTGGGTGAAGGGGCAAAGGTGGTTCTGGAAGGCCAGCAGGTGTTACCCAAAAATACATTAGCCAGTGGGTTCCAGTACAGTTATTCCACCGTGAAGCCTGCATTGGAACAGGTGTTGGCAGCGGGATAGACTAATTTGACGGTTTATTCTACCTGTCTTGTTTGGCTGTTGCTAAGGTTTGAGCTGTCTTGACCGATCGCGTATTCTACAGGATTACAGGCAGCGATCGGTCAAGTTGGCATCGGCCAAGTTTACTAAACGTCTGGATTCAGTTTCTTCGTAATCCAATTTACAACTCCGATCAGAATGGCTCCGGCCATCAATAACCCTAGGGCTGGTTGCATAACGGGTTCCCAAAGGGAATACCAGAGATCAAATCCGAGGTTGATCTGATTGTTGCGACCAATCAAGGCAACGACAAACCAGAAGAAGCAGAAAAGAACAAAAAATAAATCTAACATCAGGATAAAGTTGAGACTTTTAATAATCTGGTCTTTCATAGCGAAGGGTTGATCCGTTTGTGGTGAAGGGGAAACAACGTATTGCAGCCGGTTCCCCAGGAAGGTCAATCGTTTTTCCTGAATCCGTGACGATCATCTTGAGTGATCGCCTGCTCAACTCAAGCGCGGAACAGGAACATATAAGTGTGGAAAAGTGGTGATTTCTAATCTAATTTTACTATGAGTATTCCTGGTTTTCATGACAGGTTGACAGGAAATTTTCAGTAAAAGCACTGCAGGAAAAAACGCTAGATTTCGCCCAGAGTAAGTTAGCCCTTTCTAACCTCAATTGAGATATGCTGACAGATAACGCAGGCAATACTTTAAGCACAGCGCGGGTGCTATCGGTCAACACTGGCAGCTATCATCAAAGTGTAATCGATCGTGTCGATATTAGTGACTCTTTAGATTACTATAAATTTCAACTCAGTGTTAGGACGAGTATTAGTACTTCTGTTGACAACGTTACTGCAGATGTAAATCTTGATCTGATCCAAAGTAATGGTACGGTTCTACGATCGAGTCATAATAGTCAAGCTGCTTCAGAACTGTTAACCATTACCTTAGAGCCGGGTACGTACTACTTACAAATTACACCCAATACCCCCGACAATGCAGCGAGTGACTATACGCTGAATTTTTGGAGTAATAGTAATCCTCAAACAGAAATTCTGTGGCGACATCAAACTGCAGGATTCAATGTGGGCTGGCAGATGGCGGGCAATTTAGTTGTTAGTGGAACCGCTTTAATCCCGATCGCCGATCAAACCTGGCAATTGGTCGGATCAAGCGACTTCAATCGTGATGGCCTCTTGGATTATCTCTGGCGAAATCGGGTGTCTGGGATGACGCTGATTTGGCAGATGAATACTAATGGCAAAACCGATGTCATGTTACCCACCGTTGATTCAAGCTGGCAAATTGCGACGCTTTGTGATCTGAACAATGATGGTGAAAGTGATATTGTTTGGCGACATAATACGGGCGTCAATGTGGTTTGGTACATGAACGGTACGACCCCGATCGGAGGTGCAAATTTAATTACTGTTACCGATCGCTCTTGGCAAATTGTAGGCGGTGGAGATTTTAACAACGATGGTCGAACAGATTTATTTTGGCGGAATTCCGTCAGTGGAACTAATGCAATTTGGTTGATGAATAACGCCCAGTGGCTTGATAATGCTTATGTTGCCCCTGTAGCAGATAGTTATTGGACGATTGCAGGAATTGGCGATTTTAATACGGATGGGAAGTCTGATATTATTTGGCGACACAAGACTGTAGGGATCAATCAGATTTGGTTTATGGATGGAACTACGATTGTAGGCTCGACAATGTTGCCAACCGTGGATAGTGGATGGCAAATCGCTGCTGTGGCCCAACGCAGACAAGATCCTACTGTCATTGACCTGCCTGGAAATAGCCTCAGTACGGCTTTTGATCTGGGTAGTTTGCAAGGCTTTAATCTAGAAACTGGAAAAGGTCGCTTGCAAGTGAGCGATCGGGTGGATGCCGTAGACAAACTGGATTACTATCGCTTCAGTCTCAACCAAGTCACCGATGTTAACGTATCGCTTAATTCACAGGTTGGACTAGAAATTTTAGATCAAGCGGGCAACACGATCGGGCGATCGAGTTCTTCTAGCAATGCTCTTCACACTTGGACACAGACATTACAATCAGGAACCTACTATCTTAAGGTTAGTTATGCGAATGTTCCAAGTACTTATAATCTCGTGCTGTTAGCTCAGGAACGGCCATTAACTAAATACTCATTTATCTACTACGCTAACGGATTTAATAATGAACTTGATAGCTATAGTGGCTATGTATACGGGTATTCAAATCAATATCAGGTTAATAGCTATTATGATTTAACAACTCAGAACAACGAAATATTACTAAATGGACGCTATTACATTACTGACGCTATTACGGCAGGAATGACCACCGATCTCGGTAAAGTTATTGTAACTAGCTACTACGATCGGGAAACTAATCAAACCCTGCTGCCCTACAGTGGCAGTGGAACCAACTTTCTGGGCAGTGAGATTGGTTACCTTACCAGTACCCTGAAGCCAGAAGAAAAATTTGGGCAAGATTACTATGTGGCTGACTTTCCTTATTTACGAAATGCTCAGCTAGGTGGATTGACTAATGTACTCGTAGGAAATGCTTATAACCTGACTTGGGAGGATAACCTGAGTGAAAATGTTAAAATTGAACTCCTTTATCAGAATTCCCTAGGCCAAGATCAAGTCTACACAACGGTTAGCCTATCCACCGAAAGCGATGGAACTTACAGTTGGTTGCCCGCTCTCAACCTACCTACTAGTAATACCTATCGCCTTCGGATCACTAGTTTAAGTAATCCGAATTTATTCACAGAAACGAATACTTTCACGACCTCGACCAATATATACAAATACAGTTTCACGTATTTTTACAACGGGATTAGTACAGGTGCTGATTACTATACAGGCTGGGTTTACGGAGATGCGGGTAAATATGGGCTTGGGAGTTTTGCAGATCCCAATTCTGGATTAAATGAAACCGGAGCCAATGGCCGTTATCAAATTAACAATGCTATTTTAGTGGGCAATAGTCTTGATCCGATCGCCCAAGAACGTGGCAAAGTCTACATCGATCGCTACTATGATGTAGATGCTAGTAACCAATCCTTCTTGACCTATAACTTTGCCCGTAATTTAGCGTCAGGAACGAATTACCTGGGTACAGAGCAGGATTTCATTGATGGGCATCTTAATGATAGTGACTATGATCTGAGCGGTGAAGGGAAAGAATTTGATGCACTGCCTGATTTACGGGGTCAAAGTTTTGATGTTGTACCCACGAGTGGGATTGCCGGAAATAACGTGCAGGTCAATTTCCAAATTGAAAATCTTCAGCGCATGCGATCGAGCGCTTTCCGAGTCTCCTTCTATCTCTCCGACGATGCCACTGTAACCCTCAGTGATTACTTATTAGGATCTCAGGAACTGCCTAGTCTCAGCAGCGCCACCAGTACAGGACTCCTGAGCCAAATACTGACCTTGCCCAGTGCTACCAATCCCGTTTGGTTGTCCAATGGGACTTACTACATTGGCATGGTTATCGATAGTACCAATGGAATTTTAGAGTTCCGCGAGAACAATAATGCAAACCAAGGGCAGGGTCGCGACTGGGATAGCGTCAGTATCATGCTACCGTCAGTCTTTACAAACTTTACAGTGGGAGATGCGTCGGGCGATGGTACCGCCAGTGTAGTTTTTCAACAGGGAGCCCTGCAGGTTAGTTGGAATAGTAGTGGCGTTATCTCCAATACAAAACTCTATGCTCGATCGAATACGACGGGAAGCACAAGCCTATTGGGTAATGTGATTAGTGGTAGCTTGCTAAATCTAAATGGAATCAATCTGGCGGCTGGGACCTATTGGATCTATGCTGAAGGCACGGATAACACCGGGGGGATTACCCGATCGAGCGAATCTCTCATAGAATTGTTAGCTTTTAGTTCTACCAGCAACCAAAGTGTTGTATTTGGCGATTTCACAAGTAATATCCACAGCTTCTCTGGGATGACTAAGGGGTCTGTCTTCCTTGGTCGCGGTGGCAAAGATACGTTGAATTTTCAGAATATTAATTTTAATGATGTAACATTTAGTGCCAATACCCGATCGGTTTTTGGTGGGACGACCTTTGACTGGCTACGGATTAACTCAACGGGCTATGAAGTTTATTTCCAAGGCTATGAGACCCTACAATTTAGCGATCGTAGCATTTCCCTAGGCATTACCCCTAACGATCCATCTTTTAACCAACAATGGAACCTTCAAATGATGAATGTTTCCGGAGCTTGGCGCTTTACTACAGGTTCAACGAATGTGGTATTAGGCATAGCAGATAGTGGATTAGAGATCGATAGCAACAACAATCCCAACAATAGTGATCTGAATGGAGGCCGAACGCTGACTAGTTCCAATGACTATGATGCAGATTGGGAAGGCCATGGAACTAAGGTCGCTACTATTTTGGCAGCAGATACCAACGATGGGGTAGGGATTGCTGGAATCAACTGGAATAGTGCGATCTACATTTCCAGAGTCTTTGGTAGCAATGCTATGAGTTTCGCTGAAGCTGCCTTGGAGCAAATCCAATATGCCCAAGCCCGTGGCAAGAAGCTGGTGATTAACATGAGTGGGGAATATACAGAAAATTATGTTGATACAGCGTTGGCACAGCTCATGCAACAGTACGCTGATACCGTTCTATTTGTAATTGCCTCCGGTAATTCCGCCTACCATCCCGTCAGTGAAGTGTCACAACCTGCGGATTTTGCAGGCACTTATGGCAATGTGATGGCGATCGGCGCGGCGGGAGGTAGCAATGGTGCAACTCTCGATCGGCATTGGTATTCGCAGTATGGGCCAGAACTCACCCTTGTCGCTACGTCTGGTATTCTGGCAACCACCATTAACGGTGGACAGGAAACCGTGTGGGGTACCTCTTTTGCAACCCCCAGCGCAGCAGGTGTAGCGTCACTGGTCTGGAGTGTGAACAATGGGCTAACCGCTTCCACGGTACGAAATATCTTGCAAGCGACTGCCTATCGTCAGTTTACAGCCTACAACGTCAATGAATATGGCGCGGGCATGGTAGATGCAGAAGCAGCAGTGCGACGGGCAGATGCCTTGGCCCGGAATGCAGCCCTTGCCAATCTCTACAACCATCGTGGGTTATTCATGTAAGCCGATCCCACCCGTCTTGTCGCAAGCCCCTCAGCAGAATTGCAGCAAAAAAATCGAGGGTGACCTGACCAGCCACCCCTCTCACAATTTAGAATTCATGCAGAATCTACCTTAGAATACGCCCCTAGAATAGGCATTCCAAGACATCGTTATTCGTCAAACCGATAGCTCTAGTTGTGAGAACATCTCCAGCTTTATTCCATCAGCCATTGCTTGACACGTTCCATGCTTTTCCAATCCGGCTTGCGAGTGAGGCCATCTTCAATATTGTGCATGACTTCATCCTGCAACTCTGAAACTGCCATACAAATTTGCTGGGCAATTTCCACGTGGGGCCGCACACCAGCTTTCTTAGTCTCCAGCATCGCCAAAGCCAAATTGATCCGGGCTTGGGGATCCTGGGGATTGAGCTTCACAGCTTTTTGGGCAGTGGTGAGGGCGGCAGCCGGCTTATCCGCTAACAGGTATAGCCAGGATAGACAAGTCCAAGCCGCACTCGTCTTTTTGGAGCGATCGCAGACTTCTTGAAACACGGGAATTAGGGTTTCCACAGGTTCGCCTGCTTTATATCGTTCCAGGCCACTATCGAACAGTTCTTCAACGGTTTGAGTCATAAATTCAGCTCAGTTCAACCCTCTTTAATTCAACCCTCTGGGCGCGATGACCACAATCACCATGGTTCCCCATCCAATCCAGTTCCCCAGGCAATCCAATGGTCAACCTGTAGATATTAGCTTGGGACGGGATCGGGGATCAACGGGATCTTGGCACGATCGCCCCCCTGCGGATTTCAGTCAATTCGCAGGACAAGGGCTACCGGCTGAACTTGGCTCGGACGGTCACCAACGCCCTAGGCCGAGAATGACTTGCCACAGCCACAGGTTTGATTCGCATTGGGATTCGTGAACTGGAAGCCACCGCCAATCAGGGCATTGCTGTAATCCAGTACAAGGCCATAGAGATAGAGCAAGCTTTTTGGATCGCAGACCACTTTAAAGCCCTCGTAGTCATAGACCTCATCATCAGGCCGAATATTTTGACTGTCTTCAAAATCCATCGTGTAGGACATCCCTGAGCAACCGCCCCCTCGCACGCCCACTCGTAGGCAAAGATCCTTCCCCTGCTGATCTCGCAACATTTTGACTTGATTGAGGGCAGTTTCCGTCATCTGAATGCCCTTCTGGGATTGTGTCACTTGTGTCATGGACTATTCCACTCCCTATCGCTGGCTCTCACAGGTTTGTATCACAAAATTACATTTTGATGCATTACATCCTGATGCATTACATCTTGGTGCATTACATCTTAATGAATGCAAGGTTTTAATGCCTTGCTAGCATTCTATCGTAGGCGTTTGGCCGATCGTCCATCATCTCTTTGCATTCTCTGGCTTGAGATCTGGAAAATTGAATGATTTCTGGCAATTCCAGCGATTTAAGCGCCTATGAATTGTTCAGATCTGTTATGAAATCTTTCTATTCTCGGGATGGCATGCACCAGTGGAGAAGGCAAGAAGTAAGATATAGTCTACTGTCTGACTTCTCGATGATGACTTCTGAGAGGAGTCCTGTTGAGTGACAGTTGCATCGACAGTTCATTGGATTGAACTGATTAGATTGATTGAACTGATTAGATTGATGGGTCAATCGATCGCTTTTCGCCGCAGTTTTACCCCTGGGATTCGTGACTCTATGACTGCTTTGAACAATGCTACTCAACGCCGTCTGCTCAGTTTGCCGCAGATTCCCAGCGTTTGGGAAGGCGATCGTCGTCCGCTGGGGGCGGCAGGAAGTCGCTTATTATCTTCGGACAATGCTGCCATGGGCAGTAGCCATGCTGAAGGGGATTGTGTACTGTGGGTAGATGGATCCCAAGGGATTGTACGCGCCATGGATATGGTTCCGCCAACGGCAGGCCCTGAAACGGTTGTAAGGACGCTGTTGCGGGCGATCGAATATCCCCACAGTCCTGCCCAGTCCGCACGGCCTCAAAAAATTGTGGTGCGCGATCGGGAAATGCAATTCTATCTCCGGGGAATTTTGCAGGAACTCGACATTTCCTTGGAGTATGTTCCCGATCTGCCGCTAATCGATGAAATTTTCCAAAGTTTTCAAACAGCGATCGGCGGCAAGCCTCCCAACCTGCCGCCCCAGTTCACCGAGGACCTTCTGAACAAGGCCCAGCAACTCTGGGACGATGCTCCTTGGTCATTGCTAGCAGATCACCAAATTCTCGCGATCGAACTGAACCAATGGGATTTAGGCACCGTCTATGCCTCCATCATGGGGATGCTGGGTATGGAATTTGGTCTTTTGCTCTACCGATCGTTGGACTCCCTCCAACGCTTCCGGCAGCGGGTGCTGGATGATGACTCTATGGAACGGATGGAAGAAGCGTTCCTCAGTCAAGATTGCCTATTCCTCACCTATGAAGCCCAAAGAGAGCAAGATTTTCCCCCTTCAACTATGTTGCGGGTCTTTCCCCCCGTAGAAGACTACGAACCCGTCTTTGGGAGTTTGCATCCATTAGAAGGGTTACGATCGTCCCTGTATGAAGAAGAGGCCCAAGCTTTTGCGGTGGTGTTGGAAGCGCTGCATCGCTTTTTTAAGCAGCATCACAATAAATTGCAAGATGGGCAGTTCCCGGAACTCTCCAGTCGCTACAAAATTCCAGGGTTAGGCGAACCGGAGCAAACGATTGCTGTCAAGGTATCCACCTTGCCCGACCTCGCAGAAGAACTGTTTGCGATGGCAGAGGATGAACCTGACCTGCCCATGATTCGCGATGATTTAATTCCGGAAAATGCTTTTCTCAGTCTAGGGGTGATGCCTTGGGATACCCTAAAACTTGTGCGATCGCAGGTGAAGTATCATCAAACAGCGGAGATTGCTGAGGCTGGGGAAGGGTTACCCGTGGTGTTGGTGCAAACCTCCCAACCTAAGGCCAAGGCTTTGATTCAAGAACTCCAAACCTCCGGTGGCTTGCGGGGCATTGGTTTCAACCCCGGTGCGGACTCCATGATGGGGGAGAAGTACGACCTAGGGCTCTTCCAAGCAGAAGATGACACGTTGTTCCTGTTTGGAGAATTTGGGGGTGACGATCCTGTGCATGTCCAAGCTCGCAAAAAGTGGGATCAGCGCTGCAAGAAGACCAAGGGCTACTGTGGCCTGTTAATTGCTAAAGGTGTGACAGGTAGCAGCAAAGGTCAGCCTAAAATTACCGATATGATTGGCTTGTTTGAAGTGCATGCCCTTTCTGCCAGTGATCTAGGACTGGGTGTTTTGGAGCGGCAATTTGTAGCGGATTGGTTTTAATCCAGTTTTGTGTTAGGGATTTGCAAAGAAATAATATCCCCTCTTCATTTCCCTACCCTCCTACCCTTTTACTCTCCTACCCCTACCCAATTGGGATTTTATTTATGCGCTGCTTGGGAATGGAGTGAGGATAGGTTTTACGGTATTGTGAAACATGTATTGTGAATTTCACTGCTGTTTTTAGCCCTGTTTTCCCATGACCCTGGCGCAACCTCACAAAAAAGCAAAGGCTCTCAAACCCAATAGCCGTCGCCCTGCCAAGGATTTATGTAGTGAGTGTGGTCTCTGCGATACCTCCTATATTCACTATGTCAAAGAGGCTTGTGCCTTTCTGAACCAACAGTTCGATCGCTTGGAAACCTTGGTGCATGGGCGCAGTCGTAATTTGGAGTCCGATCGCGAGTTGTACTTTGGGGTGCATCAGGAGATGATGCAGGCGCGGAAAACAGAACCGATTCCTGGGGCACAGTGGACAGGCATTGTCAGCACGATCGCGATCGAAATGTTGACCCAGGGTAAAGTGGAAGGCGTGGTCTGTGTGCAAAGCTCAGCGGACGATCGCTTCACCCCCGTCCCCATCATTGCGAAAACACCTGAGGAAATCCTAGCTGCACGGGTGAATAAACCCACCCTCTCACCGAATTTAAACATTTTAGATTTGGTAGAACAATCAGGATTAAAACGCTTACTCGTCATTGGAGTGGGCTGCCAAATCCAGGCTCTGCGAGCGGTTCAGGATAAGATTGGCCTGGAAAAACTGTATGTCCTAGGCACTCCTTGTACCGATAACGTTAGTCGAGCTGGGTTACAGAAATTTTTGGAAACCACCAGCCGATCGCCGCAAACCGTGGTGTATTACGAATTCATGCAGGACTTCAATGTCCATTTCAAATACGAAGACGGCTCGACGGAGCTGGTTCCGTTCTTCGGATTAAATACAAAGGAGTTGAAAGATGTCTTTGCACCTTCCTGTTTAAGTTGTTTTGACTACACCAATGCCCTTGCAGATTTAGTCGTAGGCTATATGGGTGGGGAATTCGGTTGGCAATGGATTGTGGTTCGCAATGAAACAGGCCAGGAAATGCTGGATATGGTGCAAAACCACATTGAAACAAAACCTGTGATTTCGAAAGGCGATCGTAAAGCTGCCGTCCAGCAGGGCATTTCTGCCTATGACCAAGCGATGACATTGCCGATGTGGGTAGCCAAGCTAATGGGTGTGGTGATTGAAAAAGTGGGGCCAAAGGGCTTGGAATATGCACGGTTTTCGATCGACTCCCACTTCACCCGCAACTACCTATTTGTCAAACGGAACTATCCTAAAAAGCTGGAACAGCATGTCCCGGAATTTGCCCAGCGTATTGTCGCCCAGTACAAACTTCCGAAATCCTAAGTTTCGACGGCAACTGTTACTGGAAAATTTCAGCAACATTCGTGTTAAAACCTGGCAATAGGGGAGAGGTTAGGATATCGTTCGCTAAAAGTGTCGTCTCCAGTTGCAAAATTCCCTCGCGGTGGCGGTAGACCGCGATCGCTTGCTGTTGCCAGTCCGCAATCCAATATTCCTGTACACCATGGCGGGAGTAGAGTTTGAGTTTCAGTTCCCGATCGCGCTGCTGATTTTGTTCACCGGGGGAGAGAATTTCGATAATCAATTCCGGGGCGACGATGAGGTGTCCAGACTCGTCTAATCCGTTGGCTAAGCGATCGTGACTGATCCATACCACATCTGGAATCACAGCATCGGTCGGAGTAAAAATCACCCCTGGGACTTGATAGGGTTTTCCCAATTGGGTTTTACGCGACCAAGCTTCTAACTCAAAGTGAAAATTTCCGCTAGCACCTTGATGCCGGATGTGGGGAGCACGGGTCACGTAGAGTTCTCCATCAATGATTTCATGGCGTACCCAGCCACCGTCATCGGGCATGATGGTGAGGTCACGAGTTGTCCACTTGAGCGCGTTAGGAACCGTGTTGGAAACCATGATTGGGCACCAGGGTAGACCGCTGAGCAGGAATTGCAGAGCTTCACTTGATTGTAAGCGATCGCTTTCAGTGAGGCGACCAGCGCGAATTGGCTAAAGCAGGATGGAGTCATGCAACCATCGGCAGCAGGGGAATGAACAATTTTTGCAATCGACGGATGTTAGGCAACATGACTATTGGAAAATTTCAGCAACATTCGTGTTAAAACCTGGCAATAGCGGAGAGGTTAGGATATCGTTCGCTAAAAGTGTCGTCTCCAGTTGCAAAATTCCCTCGCGATGGCGGTAGACCGCGATCGCTTGCTGTTGCCAGTCCGCAATCCAATATTCCTGTACACCATGGCGGGAGTAGAGTTTGAGTTTCAGTTCCCGATCGCGTTGTTGGTTTTGTTCCCCAGGTGAGAGAATCTCGATGATTAGTTCCGGTGCAACGATAATATGTCCAGAATCGTCTAGTCCGTTGGTTAAACGCTCGTAACTGATCCACACGACATCCGGAATAACGGCATCAGTGGGAGTAAAAATCACGCCAGGAACTTGGAAAACACGGCCCATCCCTGTTGTGGCTGACCAAGTTCCTAGAATGATATTGAGTTGGCTAGCTACACCTTGATGCCGAATGTGGGGAGCACGGGTCACGTAGAGTTCTCCATCAATGATTTCATGGCGTACCCAGCCACCGTCATCGGGCATGATGGTGAGGTCACGAGTTGTCCACTTGAGCGCGTTAGGAACCGTGTTGGAAACCATGATTGGGCACCAGGGTAGACCGCTGAGCAGGAATTGCAGAGCTTCACTTGATTGTAAGCGATCGCTTTGAATGCGGCGATTGACATCAGAAGCCGTAATCATCCTTCGTGACTATCCCAACCGTGAGCCGTTGACGCCCTCTAGGATGCCCGCAGTTGCTCACGGACTTGCATGAGCGCGAACCCCAGCAGATTGAGTCCTGGCCATTTGGCGGGATAGGATGCATCGGGGGAATGACGATCGAGGCCAATGCCCCAAATGGCATCCACTGGACTTGCTTCCACCAGGATACGATCGCCGGTCTGGAGGAGGAACGCTTTTAAATCTGCATGCTGGCTGAATTTGTGATAATTACCTCGTATGACGATCTCGCTTCGATGTTGTTTCCAAAGTTCGTCGTTGAATCCTTTTGCTTGACGACCGAGGTCTTTGGCTTGCTTAGGATGGGTAGCAGCAATGATTAAGTTAGCGGTTTTTTGATCTCCAAATAGACGAGCTTTTTCTGCCATCATGTAATGCTCTGCCGTCACATAGTTAACATCATTGACAACAAACGGCGATTGCTCCCACCATTGGCTAAAGCAAGATTGAGTAATGCTGCCATCAGCGGCAGGATGGTGCCCCCAGAAAAAGAGATATTTGTAAGGATGACCTTGATCGATCGTAGTCTCGATCGCGGCAATCAGTTGTTCCTTCGTTGCAAACATAATGACATCCAGGAATGGCGGGTACAGATTATTCTTCAGGATAGCGCTTATACAACTCGTAGGCGTCCGTAGGCACTATCCGTAACGAGGGTCAGGTTCCATCGTCTCTGCCAAGCCAAACTGGGTCAGATCAAAGGTTGAGCAGGCAAGTTTAAACCGACATTTGACCGAGAAAGTGCTTAACCGGGGGGCTGCAGACAACGGTGATCGTGACGCTGAGCCGTCGCTCCTGCGTGAAGAGCCTAACGTTATGAGCGTATTTTTAGCGAAGCCAGAAAAGGTGAATTTGGGGGGCATAAAGCTGGAATTCTGAAGGTTTAGGTGTCATCGCGGCCAATAGGCATTGCGTCCAAAAGAACTCTATCGTAAAGTCAGGTTAGGCGTGAGTGACTTGTTAAAGATGATGAGAGTCTTCTCAATTATTGTGACAATCATGACCCTAATTTAAAATCCTGAGTTTAGCCTGTATAGTTTAGCTGCATCTCTGACTCCATTTCAGATTGGTCGCCACAGAATTGCTGCATATTTGCTACATATTTGCTACATATTTGCTACATGTTCGCACTACGTTCCGCTACGTTCCGCTACGTGTGGGTTCCGTTCTATGTTGGTTCTGCCGCATATGAATTTCGCTACGTGTGAGTTCCGCTACCTATAGGTTCGCTGCATAGCACTAAATTTCTATCACGAAAGTTGCTTAATTTCATCACCGTTGCCCCATCCTTGGTGATGTACTCTACCCTGACCCCGTGAACGACTCCACTAACCCTAGGGAAATGCCATGGCAGAACTGATCGAAATGCTCTTTTCATCGGGCTCTTTTATCCCCCATGGGCATTGTTATCTTTGGCAAACCAATCTGGTTGGGCTGCACGTTATATCGGATGCCATGATTGCCTTAGCCTATTATTCAATTCCGATCACGCTAATTTATTTTGTCCGAAAGCGAAAAGATCTCCCCTTTGATTGGATTTTTTTATTATTTGGTGCGTTTATTATTTCCTGCGGTACGACTCACTTGCTAGCAATTTGGACGCTTTGGCATCCCGCCTATTGGTTGTTAGGGATTCTCAAAGCAATGACTGCTTTGATTTCGTTGTATACCGCGATCGCTCTAGTGCAATTAATACCCCAAGCATTGTTGTTGCCGAGTCCCGCTCAGTTATCGGAGATAAATCAGCAACTTCAACAGCAAATTCACGATCGTCAGCAGGCGGAAGCCCAAGTACGCCAACTCAATCAAGCCCTGGAAGCGAAGGTGGCCCAACGGACAGCGGATTTGGAACAGTCCATGCACCAAGTGCGAGAATCGATGCAACGGGCAACGTTGGCTATGGATGCGGCCAAAATGGGCTCCTGGGATTGGGATTTAAGCACTCAAACCATTATTTGGAGTCCCTATCATGAACGCTTGTGGGGGTATGAGGCAGGGACGGCAGAGCGCAGTTATGAGGACTGGGCCAGGAGAGTGTATCCGGAGGACTTGGCTCGGGTGGAATCCGCGATCGAGCAGGCTCGGGTGGGAGAACGTGATTTTTCAGAAGAATATCGAGTGGTCTGGGACGATGGGTCGATGCATTGGGTCGCGGCCTTTGGTCGGTTTTATTTTGATGAACAGGATCAACCCTTTCAAATGATGGGGATGGTGCAGGATATTGATGAACGGAAGTGCACAGAAGCCGCATTTTTGGAGAGTGAGTCGCGGTTCCGCACCCTGGCTGATAACATTTCGCAATTGGCTTGGATGGCGGACTCTAACGGCTGGATATTTTGGTATAACCGCCGCTGGTTTGATTACACAGGCACCAACTTAGACCAAATGCAGGGGTGGGGCTGGCAGCAAGTGCACCATCCTGACCATATTGATCGGGTGGTGGAGCGCTATCGCCACTGCATTGTTGAAACGGGGCAAGTTTGGGAGGATACCTTTCCGCTGCGGGGCCAGGATGGAAGCTACCGTTGGTTTTTATCGCGGGCGATTCCAATTATGGACGAGGATGGCAAAATTCTGCGCTGGTTTGGCACCAATACCGATGTGACTGATCTCAAGAATGTGCAAGACACTTTGGAAGAACGCAACCATGAGTTAGATAGTTTTGTGCATGTGGTGTCCCACGATCTCAAAGCGCCGCTGCGGGCGATCGCGAATTTGTCGGAATGGATTGAAGACGACTTAGACGGAAAACTGGAAGAAGATACACAGCAACAAATGGCACTGTTACGCAGTCGTGTCTATCGCATGGAAGCGATGATTAGTGGATTGCTCAGCTATGCACGGGTGGGACGGGTAAATTTTGAACTCGAATCCGTTGCAGTTGCCGATCTGTTGCTAGAAGTGATGGACTCTCTAGCAGTTCCATCTACGTTTACCGTGAAGATTGCGCCAAATTTACCGACAATTTTGACGAAACGTTTACTCCTGTTCCAAGTGTTTGCCAACTTGATTGGTAATGCTGTGAAACACCACGATCGCTCCGATGGCCTGATTCAGGTTTCTGTCATTGATCGTCAGGAATTCTATGAGTTTGTGGTGGCAGATGATGGGCCGGGGATTGCACCGGAGGAGCAAGCCAGCATTTTTACTATTTTCCAGAGCAACAGTTCCCAGAAGAAAGATAGTACCGGAGTTGGTTTGGCGATCGTCAAGAAAATCATTGAATCGGAAACTGGAACCATTCGCGTGGAATCCCAAGTGGGCCAGGGCACGACCTTTTACTTAACTTGGCCTAAGCAACCCAGGGGGCAGGTGTGATGGAAGTTGAGGGTGGAGCTTCGGGAACAGCGTATACATCAAATCCTAAGGGGATGGGTGGATGGGTAGGTGGGTAGGTGGGTAGATGGGTAGGTGGGTAGGTGAATGAATCGGAGATATTGTTTCTTCACAGATCCTTTAGCAGGCCGAGTTGCATTCTGGTCAGCAAAGGCTGAGACCCTGCGGTACAATCTGACGATTGATGTGTTGGAAGAATGGTTATGTCACGATCGGTAATTCACACCCAAGCTGCTCCTGCGCCCGTTGGCCCCTATAACCAAGCGATCGTGGCTAGTGGACAAATGGTGTTTGTGGCGGGACAGATTGCCCTGGATGCTGCTACGGGAACGCTGGTCGGTGGTGATGATGTAACCGTGCAGACGGAAAAGGTGATGGCGAACCTGCAAGCGATCTTGGCGGCAGCGGGGGCGACCTTTGCGGATGTGGTGCGGACAACGGTTTTTTTGAAGGATATGAATGATTTTGCGGCGGTGAATGCTGTCTACGGCCAGTATTTTGACGAAGCAACGGCTCCGGCTCGGGCCTGTGTAGAGGTGGCGCGATTGCCGAAGGATGTCTTGGTGGAAATTGACTGTATTGCGGTGATTTAGGGAGATTTTAAGGGGATGTAGGGTGTAATGGCCACGATCGGGCGAGGGGCGTTGCGGTCATCGGTCTCGCCCTCGCCTATACTAGTCTCAGCCCTTCAAGCACGGAAAAACCCGGTATGCGTCGTTTGTGGACAAAATTTCTGCCTGTTCTGCCCGTTGCAGTGGTTGTAATTGGTTCGGGGGTGGGCGATCTCGCGATCGCGGCAACTCCGCAGGAACTGATGGGGCAACTGGATGCAGCCTCTACCCGTAAGGATGTCAAGGCAGTAATGCGGTTTTATAGCCCGAATTTTTCCAACTCCGATGGCTTAACTGCAAGTTCCTTAGAAAAGTCCTTAACGCAACTCTGGCAACAGTATCCCAACCTGACCTATCGCACAGAGGTGAAGTCGGCGACGCCAGTGGCCTCGGGGGTGCAGGTGGAAACGATGACCTATGTGACGGGGCAGCAGGAGCGCAATGGGCGGCAGTGGACGATCGAAAGTACGCTACGAACCAGGCAACAACTTCAGGGCGATCGGATTGTGCGGCAGGACATTCTGGCGGAACAGACGGTGCTGAAGCTAGGGGAAAAGCCGCCGACGGTGAAAGTGAACTTGCCAGAGTCGGTGCAGGTGGGGCAGAAGTTTAATTTTGAGGCGATCGTTCAGGAACCTGTGGGTGACGATTTTCTCATGGGGACGATCGTGAGTGAGACAGTGCAGCCGACGCTGTTCGCGAGCCAGAAAACAATGCAGATTGAGTTTCCCTCGATTGCAGAATTGTTGAGCGATCGGGAACTGAGCCGACCGGTGTCTACGCCGCCTACGGTGCAACGGCTGAAGCTGCAACGGCTCCGGGCAGGGGGATTTTTTAAACAAGGTCAGGCAGCCAAGATGCCGGAAACGCGCTGGATTTCGGCAGTACTGGCGCGCCATGATGCCGGAGTGACCATTACGACGCAGCGGTTGCGGGTGGTCAGTAAGTCAGAGGTGAACCGGACGGCAAGTTTGCCCAACTTGTAGAACTTTTCCGGTCTGCGATCGCGGGATTCGAGTATTCACCGCGAGGCGATAGAAGTGATTGAAGCGGCTGGCAGTGGCCCAAGGGGGTAGGGTTGCCTGCCGTTTTTGAATGAAGGTTTTTTGGAATTGGGGGAGGGGCGTGCCGGATTGGCTGTCGCGGGTGGGAACGATGCAGCGCTGGCAGGGGTTGATGCCGTGGAATTCGATGTCGCCGATCGTAAAGGGGCAAGGTTGGCTGGCTTCGCAGTAAAGCTGGTCTTCCCAGAAGGGCTGATCGGTGGCGAGTTCCAGGTTGGTGCGGAAGCGCGATCGCACCTCTGGTAGGGGCAGGTGGAACCAATCGGCGATCGTTTGCAGGGTGGTGGTGGCAATGATGGTGGGGCCGGGGGAGTCAGGATCGTCAGGAAATCCGGTTTCGAGGTTTTGTTCTAAGTGGACAGGTTCGTCAAAAAAGTCGCTAAGCCACTGATTGAGGGCGGGCTGATCGTCGTCGAAGTGGAAACTAGTGGTTTCCAGCGTTGGGGCGGCGAGGGTGACGCGGCGCTGGGAACTGTCGTAGGTGGCGCGGATTTGGTGGATTTTGGTGGTGCGTTTGCCGTTGATCCATTTGCCGTAACGATCGCTGATGACGAATTCCCGATCGCCGACTAGGGATCCGCCGGGTGCGATTTCTGCTGTGGTGACTTCAAGGCCGTCGAGGGATTTGATGGGAAAGATGAGGATGCGATCGAGGTGTGCCATAGGAAGCAGAGGCTGGGGTTAAAATGCTAGGCCAAGAAGAGCTTAATAAGAAAAGAGTTTAATTCAATTCTTCAAGCAAGTTTGGGAGCATATAAAGGAATGCCTTTATGTAACAATACTCCGGACAAAATTAAGCGGCGATGATGCCGTGTTCACAGAGGGTTGAGTAGTTGGGATGTGATTTAATCGAAGTCGGGTCAAGCTCTAACTTGTGAATAAATTGATTGAGAAGGTATTCATTGAAG
>NZ_JBLZFX010000038.1:0-54113 GCF_050753345.1 Alkalinema pantanalense CENA528
CGTCTTCGTGGGCTGGTCAGGTCTGCTGTTGTTTCCCTGTGCATTTTTGGCACTGGGTGGCTGGATGACCGGTACCACCTTTGTCACGTCCTGGTATACCCATGGACTGGCCTCTTCCTACCTGGAAGGTTGCAACTTTTTGACTGCTGCCGTTTCCACGCCTGCAGACAGCATGGGCCACTCCCTCCTGTTACTGTGGGGTCCCGAAGCGCAAGGAAGCTTCACCCGTTGGTGCCAAATCGGCGGACTGTGGGCATTTGTGGCACTGCACGGAGCCTTTGGTCTGATTGGCTTCTGCTTGCGTCAGTTAGAGATTGCTCGACTCGTCGGTCTACGACCCTACAACGCGATCGCCTTCACCGGCCCGATCGCTGTGTTTGTGAGCGTCTTCCTGATGTATCCGTTGGGTCAATCGTCTTGGTTCTTTGCACCGAGCTTTGGGGTCGCGGGGATTTTCCGCTTCATCCTGTTCGTGCAAGGGTTCCACAACTTCACGCTCAACCCGTTCCACATGATGGGAGTAGCGGGGATTCTGGGCGGCGCTTTGCTGTGCGCCATCCATGGAGCGACGGTAGAGAACACCCTATTTGAAGATGGGGATGGTTCCAACACGTTCCGTGCATTTAATCCGACCCAATCGGAAGAAACATACTCGATGGTGACGGCGAACCGCTTCTGGTCGCAGATTTTCGGGATTGCGTTTTCCAACAAGCGTTGGTTGCACTTCTTCATGCTGTTTGTGCCTGTGACCGGGTTGTGGATGGCATCGGTTGGGATTGTCGGGATTGCGTTGAACCTGCGGGCCTATGACTTTGTGTCCCAGGAATTGCGGGCAGCGGAAGATCCAGAATTTGAAACCTTCTATACGAAGAACATTCTGTTGAACGAGGGGATCCGTGCATGGATGGCTCCTCAAGACCAGATTCACGAACACTTTACTTTCCCCGAAGAGGTACTGCCCCGTGGTAACGCTCTCTAATCGCATGGTGGCGGGGAACCGGGACCAAGAATCCTCGGGATTTGCTTGGTGGTCGGGTAATGCTCGCCTGATTAATCTTTCTGGTAAATTGCTCGGTGCTCACGTAGCTCACGCAGGTCTCATCGTATTCTGGGCGGGTGCGATGACCCTGTTCGAAACCGCGCATTTCATCCCTGAAAAGCCCATGTATGAGCAAGGTTTAATCCTGCTTCCTCACCTCGCAACCCTGGGTTGGGGCGTAGGCCCCGGTGGTGAAGTGGTTGATACCTTCCCATACTTTGTTGCAGGTGTTTTGCACCTGATTTCCTCAGCGGTTCTCGGTCTGGGTGGGATTTACCACGCAGTTCGTGGGCCCGATACCCTGGAAGAATATTCCACCTTCTTTGGCTACGACTGGAAAGACAAGAACCAAATGACCAATATTATTGGTTATCACCTGCTGATGCTGGGTGGCGGTGCCTTGCTTTTGGTTGCTAAGGCCATGTTCTTTGGTGGTGTATATGACACTTGGGCACCCGGTGGTGGTGACGTTCGTGTGATTACGAACCCTACCCTGAACCCTGCGGTGATCTTTGGCTATCTCACCAAGGCTCCCTTCGGTGGTGAAGGCTGGATCATCGGTGTAGACAACATGGAAGACATCATCGGCGGTCACATTTGGATCGCGTTGATTTGTATCTTCGGTGGTGTTTGGCACATCCTCACCAAGCCTTTTGGTTGGGCGCGTCGTGCGTTCATTTGGTCAGGTGAAGCCTACCTTTCCTACAGCCTTGGTGCACTTTCCATGATGGGCTTTATTGCTTCCATCATGGTGTGGTATAACAACACCGCTTACCCCAGTGAGTTCTTTGGCCCTACTGGTCCTGAAGCGTCCCAAGCGCAAGCAATGACCTTCTTGATCCGTGACCAAAAGCTGGGTGCTAACGTCGGTTCTGCTCAAGGCCCTACGGGTCTGGGTAAATACCTGATGCGCTCTCCCACAGGCGAGATCATCTTTGGTGGTGAAACCATGCGTTTCTGGGACTTCCGTGGTCCTTGGTTGGAGCCTCTGCGTGGGCCTAATGGTTTGGATCTGAGCAAGATCAAAAATGATATTCAGCCTTGGCAAGTGCGTCGGGCTGCTGAATACATGACCCATGCGCCCCTGGGTTCCATTAACTCGGTGGGTGGTGTAGCAACGGAAATTAACTCCTTTAACTACGTGAACCCCCGTGCTTGGTTGGCAGCTTCCCACTTCATTCTGGGTTTCTTTTTCTTGATTGGTCACCTATGGCACGCTGGTCGTGCTCGGGCTGCGGTTGCAGGCTTCGAGAAAGGGATCGATCGTGAGAATGAGCCAGCATTGGCTATGCCTAACCTTGACTAGTTAACTGGTTTGAGTTTCCAATCTAGTTAACCTGTCTAGTTTAGAAAAAATGAAGGGCTCCTATTACTAGGAGCCCTTTTATGTGGCCTTTCAAGTTACGGCGGCTCTGCACAGTGTGTGTTTAAAGTAGTGTGTGTTTTAGTAGTACGAATTTTATTTCTGCAATTGTCCCGTATAGAATGCTGGCTATGCTAACTCATAACAGACCTAACGATCGCAGTGTGGTGTGGTGTGGTGTGGTGTCATGAGTCTATCGATTCATCCTTGCCAAGGATGAGGTATGAGTCGGCTCACAGCCTTACAGCATTGTCAAATAAAAAAGCCTTGCAGTATTCGCAAAGCTTTGGATGAATCAATTGATGGAACCAGCGGTCAAATGTCAAGTTAACCGTATCAGGAAAGAATTACCATTTCAGTAGGTTAAATTGTTCCATATCCACCGTGTCGCGATTTCGGTAGATTGCAAGAACGATCGCTAACCCAACTGCCGCTTCTGCTGCCGCGATCGCAATAACAAAGGTTGTAAAGACTTGGCCTTTGATATCTTTAGGATCGAGATAGTTAGAAAATGCCATCAAATTTAAGTTGACAGCATTTAACATCAGTTCGATCGACATCAAGACTCGAACAGCATTCCGACTGGTGACTAAACCATAGACTCCAATGCAGAATAAGGCGGCGGCAATCAAAAGAAAATACTGGAGTTGCATCAGTTGAATTCCTTACGCTTCAATTCCAAGGAAAAGTCGAGAGGGATAAAGGTGAAACTATAATCATCGGGATGTCAGCTACTTAGGCTCAGATTTCCCCGCTGCCACCAACTCTCGGGGACGCTCGGGCAACATGAGCGCTTCATCCTCACCCTTCGAAGACCGAATTTCGGGAATAAATTCCCGACGGGCCAACACGATAGCGCCAACGAGGGCCATGAGCAGGAGTACTGAAACCAATTCAAAGGGCAGCAGATAATCACTGAAGAAATGCAAGCCGATCGTCACAATTCCGCCATCACCCACTGGAACCGCCGAAGAAATCGCCCAGGGGGTTGAAACGATCATGGTTCCCAACAGCGCAAAAAGCCCAATGCAAATTAAGGCAGTGGCCCCTTGGCGCACAAGTAATCCTTTGACTGGCTGGAAGTCTTCGCGCTTGTTCACAAGCATGATGGCAAAAAGAATCAAGACGTTAATTGCGCCGACATAGATCAGAATTTGTGCTGCTGCTACAAAATCAGCATTAAGCAACAAATATAGCCCTGACATGCTGATGAAAACGCCTCCCAACAAAAATGCTGAGTAGACCACATTGCCTAATAAAACCACCCCGAACGCGGATCCTAGCATCATTGCTGCTAGGAGGCCAAACGAGACGATTTGAACGCCTTCTGCTAGATTCACAATTTTGCTCCCTCTCAAACCAGTCTTAAAACAGTTAAGAAACCCAGATCCAGCTAGATTTTACTGAAAATTGAGTATCCCTGAAAATTAGGTCAAGACTTTGTCCTATTTGGACTCATCCGCCGAGGATTTTGTCAATGTGGCCGCAATCTCTTCAGGCCGCTGACCTACCCGTTGGGAACCCGCTGGTAATCCATGGGGATCTACAACACCCTTCGGGAGGTAAGCGAATTCCCGCAGCGGTGTCACCATTGGATCATTAGTTACCTTGTAGGGTAAACGACCCAATGCAACGTTGTCATAGTTCAACTCGTGGCGATCGTAGGCAGCCAATTCATACTCTTCCGTCATGGATAAGCAATTGGTTGGGCAGTACTCCACGCAGTTACCGCAGAAAATACAAACTCCGAAGTCAATGCTGTAATGGCGTAGTTCTTTCTTCTTCGTTTCTTTGTTGAACTCCCAATCTACAATTGGCAAATTAATCGGACAAACCCGAACGCAGACTTCACAGGCGATACACTTATCAAACTCGTAGTGAATCCGCCCTCGAAACCGTTCTGAAGGAATAAGCTTCTCGTAGGGATATTGTACGGTTACGGGTCGCCGTTGCATGTGGTCAAAGGTAACCGACAATCCTTGGCCGATATACTTTGCGGCTTGGACGGCTTCTTTGGTGTAGTCGCTGACTTGCTTAAGAAACTTCAGCATGGTTCACCTTCTATCATTCACCTTGCAAGGGAAACGGAATACGGAATAATTACAGCCCTCTAGCCGCCAAAGGCTATGGGGAACGCGAGTTTCAAACCCGCTGTGACCAAAAGATTAACTAAAGAGACAGGCAACAGGAATTTCCATCCCAGATCCAGAAGCTGGTCAATCCGCACACGAGGGACTGTCCAGCGCATGAGAACCGCTAGGAAAACGAGTGCGTAGGCTTTCACCAAGGTCATCACGATCCCCAGGGAAGCCGTAATCACCTGTAACCAGGGTGTAGTTTCGCTAACACCAATCAGATTGGCTAACCAACTGACGGGAATCGGTGATTCCCATCCACCCAGATAAAGAATTGCGACCAGTAAGGCTGAGAGGGTGAGATTGACATAGGAACCCAGGTAGAAGAGGGCAAACTTCATCCCGGAATATTCCGTTTGATACCCAGCAACCAATTCTTCCTCTGCTTCCGGCAGGTCAAAGGGAGTCCGTTCACATTCTGCCAAAGCGGCAATCCAGAAGATGATGAAGCCGACGGGTTGTCGCCAGATGTTCCATCCCAACAGGCCATAGCCCGACTGCTGCTGCACAATGTCGATCGTACTGAGAGAGTTAGACATCATCACGATCGCTAGCACCGATAATGCTAACGGAATTTCGTAGGCCAGTGACTGTGCTGCGGCCCGCAATCCCCCGAGAAGTGAATATTTATTGTTCGAGGCATACCCCGACATCAGCAGACCGATCGGTACAATGCTGGAAAAGGCAATCCAAAGAAACACCCCCATCGTCACATTGGTAATCACCAAGTTCTGTCCGAAGGGAACAATTAAATAGGATAAAAACACTGGGATGACGACAATCATCGGTCCCAAGGTAAATAGCAAGCGATCAGATTTGGCCGGAATGACATCTTCCTTAAAAATTAGCTTCAGGCCATCCGCAAGGGGCGCAAGAATCCCCAAAGGCCCGATAAATTCTGGGCCAATCCGCTGCTGGGCTGCCGCTGAAATTTTACGTTCCAGCCAAACGGCAACCAATACGGCCACCGTTGAAGCAACCAGCATAATTAACATAGGTAGGGGCATCCACAGTGCCTTGGCAGCACCTGCCGGAATTCCCAAACCCCGAAGCGATTCAATAAACGTTCCTTGAAGATCAATTCCTGGGTTCATTGCTCCCCACTGGCATCATCATCAGTCCGTACCATGGGTTTATCTAGTTCACTCAATTGGTCAAGGGCGATCGCTTAAGCTAGCTTGATAAACTCCACTGACCAGTATATCTTCCTATCGTGGTCTGAACTGCGACCCATGCAAAGGATTTGTCCCCAGGTGAGGATTGGGAAAATACTTTGGTTCCCAAGGGGCCCACATTTCTGGTGGTTCCCCATCCACTGAAGGTTGAAAAAAATAAACCCCCAGATTGCGTCTGAGGGCTGGAGTTCCTGAAAATCGTCACGCTTTCATCCTGACAAGTTTTCCTTGGTTCGTGAAGGGGGGCGAGACCCATCAACGAAGATGGGAAATCCAATAGAACCCCTAAGGGCTGAAAACCTTAGAGTTTGCAAAGTACGGCTCAGGTGAGAATTTCTAGGTGAAAAAGCTGAACTATCGTTGTTCGATCGGAATGTAAGGAGCACTGTGAAGACCTGTATAGATCTGAGTCGGTCGGAAAATTCGGTTTTCGGCCAGTTGCTCCTTCCAATGGGCTAGCCACCCCGCCGTCCGGGAAATGGCAAAGACCGGTGTAAATAAGTCCGTGGGAATTCCTAGCTTGCGATAAACCAAGCCTGAGTAGAAGTCTACGTTGGGATAGATCCCACGGTGCCCCAATTTTTCTGCGATCACCTGCTCCACTTCCACCGCAATATCGTAGTACTTGTCCTGCCCAAACTTGGCAAACAACTGCTCAGCCAATTGCTGTAGGATAATCGCCCGTGGATCCTTCACCTTATAAACTCGGTGACCAAACCCCATAATCTTTTTCTTGTTCTCCATGCAATGTTCTAGGTAAGGGCGAACATTGTCAACAGAGCCAATCTCTTCCAGCATGAGAATCACTTCCTCTGCTGCCCCTCCATGGAGAGGCCCCGCCAAGGTGCCCACTGCCGAGGCAATCACAGCATAGGGATCCGTCAAGGTAGATGCGGTCACCATTGCGGAGAAGGTAGAGGCATTAATTGTATGCTCTGCATGCAAGGTTAAGCAGACATCAAAAATATGGGCAGCTAAAGGATCTGGCTCTTGTTCATTCAACATGTAGAGAAAATTGGCGGCATAGCCCAAATCATCTCGGGGTTGGACTGGATCGTTGCCCTTTCGCATGAGTTGAAACGCCGCTACCATGGTGGGAACCTTGGCCAGTAGTCGTACCACGGCTGCCCGAATATAGGCCGGATCATCTAAGGCCCGACGCGAGTAGAAGAGCCCCAAAGCTGCGGCACAAGCCTGCAATGCATCCATGGGGTGGCCACTTTCTGGGAAACATTTCATCATGTCCCGGATTCGGTATTTCAACCGTCGATGGTACCGAATTTCGGTTTCAAATGTCCCAAGATCCTCTGCACTGGGTAACTCATTCCAAATTAAGAGGTAGGCTGTCTCTAAAAAGGTACTTTTCTCAGCAAGTTCCTGAATAGGGATGCCCCGATACTCCAGAATCCCCTTCTGTCCATCCACAAAACTAATACTGGATTGGGTTGCGGGAACGCCTTCTAAACCAGCGCGGTATTCGCAAACTGTCATGGGGACACCGTCTTACTGCAACATTTCAACTATATGCAGTTAAATTATCAGATTTTACCGGAGGATGGGGGAAGAGTCTGGGAGAAAGAGTTGCCTGGATTTCCCTGGGATTGGGAAATGTCAACAATTGCCCAAATCGCTCAAATGTTGACCAAAAGCATATCCCTGTTGCAGATTGTCTCAGATTGCCTCAGATTCGCATTGCCTTAACGTTATCTTGAGATGGCCTTGACATGGCTTTGGTATGGCTAGCGTAGATTAATGCTACGGGCGTGGATTGATATCAAGGCTGTTCCTTTTGCAGGCAACTTCGCGATCGCATATCACACTTAGTCCAGCATGAGCGGCTCAAAAATCAAAAAATGATAAAAAGATTTGCCGTTTTTTGTAAAAGGCAATATTATGAAGTTATAAAGATTGACAATTCTCTTCAGTTATCAATTGAACGCACCAAGTCGTCCACATTAGTCCTGAATCCTAGCTCGCCCTCCAATGTGTCGGGGCAGCACAATCTGGGCTGATCCAATCTGGGTTACTGGTGACTATTGTCCTTCCTCATTAAGGAGATATATGCCTCAGAGACATTCCTACCGTCGGTCTCACCAAGATAGTCAAGAATCCAATCGAACCTTTGCCCATCGAGAGCCCCGTCCTGATAAAAATTGGGCCGCCTCACAACGGGGAGCCAATTATGCCCCGAGGACAAGTTTGACTCAGCTCATTGAACAAGATGCGCCCTTAGGGAATCACAATCATCTCGTTTTGATGTATGGCCCGTTCCAAGCAGAGTTGGTTCCGGAAATTGGACAGGGGGTCGCGACTTGGTTGAAAGACTGCATCCATAAGCATGGCCTGCCTAGTCTTGTTCGGTTTGACTATCGCCGTAGAGCCCAAGTCTTTCGACGTGATCAGTTTCAACCTTGGTTTGATCAGCTAATGAAGGCTTCTTGAACAGCCTAGCGTGCGAGAGAATTTTTACAGCATTTGAACTCCGGTTGTAGTGGCAGAACGATAATCTGGAGCCTCTAGTTAATCAGTATGCACCTTGTGCAGCATAGGATTCAGTGCTCAGAAGTGCTTGAAAGTGCTGAAGTTAGTTTCTAGGCCCAGCAGTTGATTTGCACAGTACCTCAACAATCCCGGTCACATTAGATTAATGACCAGATTGAGTTAATTCTTTGGGGTATGCAGGAACTGGAGGAGTCGTAAAATTTGAATTTGTCAGGTGTTAAAGGGTTAGAGCGATTGTCTCTAGCCCTTTGGTGTATCTAGGGGAACCTCATCAACATGAATTGTGATCTTCTTCTGCGGGGTGGGCAAGTTTTGGTAACGCCCGATCGTTCTATCGAGGCTGATATTGCAATTTCTCATGGACAAATTGTTGCAATTGCGGAAGGTTCTGAAGGCGCTGAAGGCTTAATAACAGCCCAGCAAATCCTAGATGTGACGGGTAAGTTGATTAGCCCCCCGTTTGTAGAGTCCCATATTCATCTCGATTCGGCTTTAACGGCAGGAGAACCCAGATGGAACCAAAGTGGCACGCTATTTGAAGGCATTGAGATTTGGCGCGATCGCAAAAAAAATCTCTCCCTAGAGGATGTCAAACAACGGGCGATTGCCACCCTCAAGCAACAGGCCATGCAAGGGGTCCTCTTTGTACGGAGCCATGCTGATGTCAGTGAACCGAGTTTAACTGCGCTCCAAGCTCTCCTAGAAGTTCGCGAGGCAGTCCAAGATTGGATGACTTTGCAAGTCGTGGCTTTTCCCCAAGACGGCGTTTATGGCAGCTCTCAGAATGAAGCGTTGCTGGAGGAGGCGCTTAGGCAAGGGGCCGATGGCGTGGGGGGCATTCCCCACTATGAGTTAACAAGGGAAGATGGGGTGCGATCGATCCATCGAATTTTTGAGTTAGCAGAGCAGTACGATCGCTGGATTGACATTCATTGTGATGAAATTGACGATGACCAATCTCGCTTTCTAGAGGTGGTGTCCGCCTGTGCTTTGCGGCGGCAGATGGGCGATCGTGTTGCAGCGAGTCACACAACCGCCTTTGGTTCCTATAACAATGCCTATGCCTTGAAACTGCTGGGCTTCTTACAACGATCGCAGATTCATTTCATCGCTAATCCGTTGATTAACATTACCCTACAAGGCCGTACAGACAGCTACCCCAAACGACGGGGGGTCACACGGGTAAAAGAGCTATGGCAGGCGGGTTTGAATGTCAGCCTGGGTCATGATTGTGTCCAAGACCCCTGGTATTCGCTGGGAACTGGCAATATGCTAGACGTTGCGATGATGGCGGTTCATGTTTGCCAGATGACAGGTACGGCGGAAATGGATGCCTGCTACAACATGGTGACGTGGAATGGGGCTAAAACTTTGGGCGTGGCGGATCAGTATGGCATTGCGATCGGCCGGCCAGCCAATCTTCTAGTGCTAGATGCCCGCGATCGTTATGATGCTTTGCGGCGGCGGGCAACGGTTCAGACGGTGATTTCCCGGGGCAAAATCTTAGCGGAAACTCCTCCCTGTCATTCTGTGTGGCTAGGCAGCGATTAAAGAATCTGGTACAACGGACAAGATTCCTGTGTCGCCATTTGTGTAACCCTTGGGGCCAGGTGGGGATTCACGGGAGACCCTCATTGTCCAGGAAGTTGTGTATGCAAGGTGCTGCTCGATCGTCTGACCTCTCTAAGTCAACCTATTACTGGGGGTTGCTCGGAATTTTCATCATTTCCCTCGGTCTACGATTTTGGGGACTAGAGCGGTTAAATACTTTCGTGTTTGATGAGGTTTATTACGCGAAGTTCGCGAATAATTATTTAACCCATACCCCCTTTTTTAATGCCCATCCCCCTTTAAGTCAGTATCTAATCGCGATCGGAATTTGGATTGGTGAAAAACTACCGTTTGGAGAGGGTGTCACAAATTCCTTAACGGGCTCAGTGATTAAAACGTGGAGCTATCGTTGGCTCAATGCTTTAACGGGTTCTATGATTCCCCTTGTGATTGCGGGATTGGTGTATCAACTTAGCGATCGACGGCGATTTGCCTTGCTTTCAGCACTACTAGCCGCCTTAGATGGCTTACTTCTTGTTGAATCTCGTTACGCACTCAATAATGTTTATCTTGTATTGTTTGGATTACTAGGCCATGTTTGTTTTCTGATTGCTGTTCGTGTTGATGCATCCTTTAAAAAATATCTCTGGCTCAGCATAGCGGGGGTGCTATGGGGTTGTGCTGCATCCATTAAATGGAATGGTCTTTCCTTTTTACTAGGAATATATGGCTTTGTATTGGCAGCTTGGTTGCTCAAAGGATTCTTTCACTTCATAAAGTCACCTGTGTCGATTAATCCAACGAATCCAGCCGCCCCAGATTTCACCGCTGCCAATTACCGTAACCTTCCATCCCCATCGTTGGTTTCATTACCCTCCGAATCTTTCTCGATCGAGGTTCCAACGTCCTCTCCCCCTCACTTCTTTTCTCTACCGCAAGCGATCGTCCAACTGCCTCCCCTCGCGCTGATCTTAGGATTGGTTGTTCTACCGATCGGAACCTATTTGATTCTTTGGTTGCCCCATTTGCAACAAAATCCCACCCCTGACCTGTGGGAGATGCAACAACAAATTTGGAATTACCACCGAGGCAAAAATGTGATTGGTCAGGTGCATCCCTACTGCTCAAACTGGATTAGCTGGCTGATGATGAGTGTCCCCGTGGCCTATTTTTACCGAACGGGGGTAAGTCCCTATGAATTTTTGCAGCCCAATGCACCGTCCACTGGAGCAGCGACTCCCATTTATGCGGTTCATGCGATGGGGAATCCCTTTCTATGGTGGATGTCTACGATCGCCATTGTTTTCACGATCGTTACTTTCCTCTCTCATTTAGGTAAAGGTATCTCCACGGTCAACCGTCTATCATCTCAACAGCAATCAATTTTGCTTTCCAACCGATTTTGGATTTTGCTCTATCTTGTGGTGAATTACGCTGCCAATCTTCTTCCTTGGATGAAAATTAGTCGTTGTGCATTTATTTATCACTACATGGGAGCCTTAGTTTTCGCCCTGATTGCCTTGGCGCTGTGGGTTGACCTAGCGCTGCAGAACCCTCAGCCTCGCTTGCCGAAGATTGCCAAGGGGGTCATTAGTCTCTCGATCGTTGGATTTATTTGGTGGATGCCTATTTACTCAGGCTTGCCCCTATCTCAACAGGACTATCGGCTCCGGATGTGGTTTGACCTCTGGATTCAAGGCCACCCTGTCAAAACCTCGCCCACCCCAGCAGCAGCTACCCAACGGTTGCAACCTTGAACGTTGAATAGATTGGATTGATCGATTCGAGGAATGTCTAGATTGGGCCGATCGGGGCTGACAACTATCGATGCTTTAATAGCAGTCGATAGACGGGATCGCCATCTCGCAGCGTGGCTAGTTCTCGCTCCGTTGGGATGGGCATGGGATTGGTTTCTAGCCAGTCGATCGAACTCAACTCAAAAGCCGGGTGATTACCAAAGCGATCGCGCATTTCCTCGGCGACTTCCAGAACGTCGGATTGGATAAATACTTCAGTTCCAGGCGTCATCAACTCGGCTAAGTCCTGTACCAAGGGGGGCTGAACCACCCGTCGCTTATGGTGTTTCTTTTTAAACCAAGGATCGGGAAACTGAATGGTGACCCGTTGCAATTGCCCAGGGGGCAAAGATTGTAAAAGCGGTCGCAGGGTTTTGTTGGCGTTGCAGGCTAAGAAATGTAAATTTTTCAATCCCTGTTCATCCCGCCACTCGTTGGCATGCTCCACAAGGGGCGATCGAATTTCCAGTCCCAGGTAGTTCCAAGTTGGATCCGATTGAGCCATTTTTTGTAAAAAACGCCCCTTGGCGCAGCCGATATCGAGGTGGAGTGGACGGGATAAGTCGGCATAAACTGACTCCCAGTGGGGAATTTCAGTGGGTTGTTGGTACTTTAAGGCCAACGGATTGACATGTTCACGAACCCGAATCAGGGACATAGTCTTGAGGTTGTATACGTAGGACTTCGGATAGAGGACTGCGACATTCCAAATTCCTAAGTTACCACTTGAGACCGTTGCTAGAAAATTTGGGAACCCCTTAACTTAGAGGCAGTGGATTTCTTCCGTGCTGACACCTTTTCCTGTTCTTGAAATTTCCCTGTTCTTGAAATTGGTCAGTAAAGTTCTATGAGCTTGAATTTTCGCTTTGCAGTTATCAGTGACATCCATGCTGCGCTCCCTCATACCATTTGGCAGCATCCCAGTCGTATGCACTTGGTTGAAGTGGGAATTCCAGCTCTAGAAGTTGTGTTAGAGCGGTTAAGGGATCTTGACTTAGATTTTTTATTGATTCCTGGGGATTTAACCCAACACGGCGAACCGGACAATCACCAATGGATGGCGCAACGGTTGGCGCGATTACCCTATCCCGTCTATGTAATTCCTGGTAACCATGATATTCCGGTGATGGAAGCTAATCACCAGTCGATCGCCTACGCAGAATTTCCTCACTTTTATCGATCGTTTGGCTATGAAGATCCCAACCGCCATGACTACAGTCAAGTCATTTTGCCGGGGGTGCGGTTAATTGGGTTGAACTCCAATACCTTTGATGCCCAAGGCAAACAGGTGGGACGATTGACCGATGAACAACTGGGTTGGCTGCAAGAGGTGCTTGCTCAAGCGACCCACGAATTTGTCATCGTCATGATCCACCACAATGTTTGTGAACATATGCCCCAGCAATCTGAGCAACCGTTGGGCAAGCGCTACATTTTGGAAAATGCGGCTGAGTTACGACAGCTTCTGCGGGCCTATAACGTCAACTTGGTTTTTACGGGTCATTTACACATTCAAGATGTGGCCTACGAGGATGGCGTTTATGACATTACCACCGGATCGTTAGTGAGCTATCCCCATCCCTATCGCGTTTTTCAATTTCAAACCGATCGCCAAGGCCGCCACTGGCTCCACATGGACTCAGGCCGGGTCGAAGCCATTCCTGAATGGCAAACATTAGCGCAGGACACCCACCGCCTCATGAGCGATCGCAGTGCATCTTATATGTTGCAATTGCTCATGCAACCGCCATTGAACCTGCCCCAAGCCGAGGCGGAAGCGCTCGTTAGTGATTTGCACCATTTTTGGCCTGCGGTGGCCCAGGGGGACGCCGTGTTTCAGTTTCCCCATTTTCCTGAGTCCGTCCGCCGTTACTTCGAGTCCTTCAGCACCCCTACGGAGATCGATAACCATGCATTCTTGCCCCTGGGAGAAACTCGCGTGGCTGCTTGTAGTGTAAAAGCCTACAATTTGCAGCCCCTCAGTCTATCTTCCCGTTCGCTACTTTTCCAGTCCAAGGCAGAAGAAGCTTGCGTTCCTGAGTTGACTTGTTTAAACAATGTAGGGCATACTGGTTAACTGGCGTTTATTTGCTCGGATCAGGTCTTGACCGAAATGCCTCATCCGCATTCGAGGGGCTACCTGTACGGCAGTTAAGGACAAAGAAAATGGCATACGCAATCATTGAGACTGGCGGTAAGCAGATGCGGGTTGAACCCGGTCGCTTCTACGATGTAGAGCGCTTGGTTGGCGACGCAGAGACCGCAATCACGATCGACAAAGTTCTGTTTGTCAGCAACGACGGTGAAATTACAGTCGGTCAGCCCACCGTTTCTGGTGCAACGGTTCAAGGCAAAATTTTGAAACAGTTCCGAGCCAAAAAGGTTCTGGTCTACAAAATGCAGCCAAAGAAAAAGACCCGCAAAAAGCGGGGTCACCGCCAAGAGCAAACCCGTCTGCTGATCGAGTCGATCACCGTCGGCGGTCAAACTATTTCTGCGTAACATTCTGCGCAGAGGTCGCTCCAAACCTAGACCGTTAGAACATGTGTTTTAAGCGAAGATTTGTTCAAAACAGATTTGTTCACAACAAAGACCTGTCAAAACCAAGACTTGTTTGAAACCTAGTCCAGACGGAAGGCTTTGAAGTTTTTCAGCAGATTTGAGAGGAAACCATGGCTCATAAGAAAGGTACAGGTAGTACAAGAAACGGTCGCGACTCTAACGCTAAACGCCTCGGTGTGAAGCGCTATGGTGGTGAAGTAGTCAAAGCGGGCAATATCATCGTCCGTCAACGCGGTACAAAAATTCACCCCGGTAACAATGTTGGTCGCGGTAGCGATGACACCTTGTTTGCTCTCGTTCCTGGCGTTGTCACCTTTGAACGTTTGGGTAAGAGCAAGAAAAAAGTCAGTGTTTACCCCGTTGAGGGCTGCGCTAGCTAGTTAAAGGCTGCGCTAGCTAAATTGATAGGGAGAAAGTTCAGATAGTTGACTAGGGTAATCCCTACACCAATTTATCTGTGGATCAATCCCATCTTTCAATTGAGAAACGGACAATACAGCGAGGAAAGTGTCCCCAAGCTTTTCTCGCTTTTGTTTATCTGGAATTTCTGGGTCTGGAATTTCTAGGTCTGTTATCTGTGGAGGTTGTTCGTTCTGGCTTGCTTGCCCGCAATTGGAGAAGGCCGCGCTACACTCAAAGACGAGTGACGCAGTGAGGCATCAGGTATGAGGGACGACAACGGAACCCTTTTTGAGCGATGGGTCGCCCCCGTATTACAGCATTTCTTACTCGATCGGGATGCCCTTCAAGCTCATCAGGACAGCATTGATTGGGAGAGCGCATTGCGTCACTTAACCAATCCCCAAGTGAGCTATCCCCGTTACTACCGCGAATTTTCCTGCCATGGGTTTGTGGAGGGATATCTTTGCCCTGAGGCTGCGGTCGCCTATGATGCCATTACACAGTATGCCTTACCCCCCAACGAAGACTGGGTTAGGCAGGGGGTGATTGATGCCATTCAAGGCTACCCCACCCGCATTCTCGATTTGGGCTGTGGCACCGGGTCTACAACCTGTCGGCTTAAAGAAGCCTTTCCGAATACTGAAGTAGTTGGATTGGACTTGTCGCCCTACATGCTAGTGATGGCCGAACAGAAAGCCTTGGAAGCTGACTTGAACATCCACTGGCGGCAGGGCAAGGCTGAACAAACTGACTTTCCAGACAATTCCTTTGATGTGGTGACGGCGTCGTTGTTACTCCATGAGTTACCTCCCGCGATCGCGCAAGCGGTATTGCAAGAAGCCCATCGATTATTGCGATCGGGTGGCGAAGTCATCATTCTAGATTGCAATCAAAAAGCCCTGCGGCAGACGCCTTTTCTCGCCAATATTTTTGAAGAACCCTTGCTGCGGGACTATGCGGCTGAAAGTTTGGATGCCTGGCTAGGATCTGCCCAGTTTGGTCTTGTGCGCACTCAAGATCACTGGTTAGTGCATCAAATTAGCCGAGGGGTGAAAGGGGTTCACCATCCCAATCCAGAGGAACCGCTGTTTGCAGATCTAGAAGCACTAGAAGATTTGGAATGGGCTGTGGGGTGAGACAATTGGGCAAGTGTGTTGAAAGCTAAGAGGGCATTGAAAGATATTGGTATGACTTTAAAAGCAGTTTTATTTGACTTTAATGGCGTCATCATCAACGATGAACCACTCCATGCCAAACTGGTTGAACAAATTCTGCTGGAGGAAAACCTGATTTTGAAGCCCGGTGAGTTTAAGCAGTATGGATTGGGGCGTAGCGATCGCGCCTGCTTTACCGATTTGTTTAATCTACGGGGTCGAATTCTAAGTGAGTCGTTGCTAGCCTCTCTGATTCAACGTAAAGCAGATGCCTATTTCAAACAGTTAGCTGAACTGGAAAAATTGCCGATCTACCCAGGCTTAGAAGATTTTATTTTCAAAGTGCGAGCTGCCAATTTCAAATTAGCGATCGTCAGTGGGGCGTTACGATCGGAAATTGACTGGATTCTTCAACGCAGCAATCTTCAAACTGGTTTCTCGGTGATTGTTGCGGGGGATGACATTACCACCAGTAAACCTGACCCCACTGGATATCTTTTGGCCGTCGATCGCTTGAATCAGGAATTTCCGGATCTCCATTTACG
The DNA here is from genome assembly GCF_050753345.1 of Alkalinema pantanalense CENA528. NCBI lineage: Bacteria > Bacillati > Cyanobacteriota > Cyanophyceae > Leptolyngbyales > Leptolyngbyaceae > Alkalinema > Alkalinema pantanalense. Next base: position 16,225 of record NZ_JBLZFX010000038.1, read on the forward strand.
GGCTTCAGACTGCTTAGTTATTGAAGACACCTTCGCTGGGATTCAAGCTGCTAAAAATGCCCAAATGCCCGTGGTAGGAGTGGCAAATACCTATCCCTTCCACATGATGCAACGGCATGCTAACTGGGCAGTGGACTACCTATCAGATATCGAGTTCGATCGCTTACAAGATTTGTATGCAAACCAAACTGCGGCTTAAATTTAAATCAAACAGCTAAATTAAGCCGCCCAATTGAGCAGTAAATCTAACAGATCGCTAACAGCAGCATGGCTGACAAATAGCATGGTAGTTCCAGATTGCAAAATGTATAGCCAAATTTAAATACGGGCACTATAGAGGAACATTTCCCAGGGCTTCCATGTATCTGCATGTCTACTCAGAAACTTCCCCTTGACGCCTTGCAGAAAATTCGGCAGTACATTAAATCTGTTGTTATTCTGCCGGAATCTGAAAATTATCCTTGCAGGCTTCCGAAGGTGGACACAGCAAATTCCAGCTTTGTTACTCCCGAGCCTGACTCCCTAGCAGGATTGGGCGATTTGTTTCGAGTGGGTGCCACGCTTGAAGAGGGAGTGCCCATGCCCAATGCCCAAGGCCGCTGGTTCATTAGCATTATTGATCCAGGTGTTGTGTTTATGAAGCTGCCGGGGCTATCGCTGCAGCCGGGATTTCGCTTAGTGACCTATCTCTATCGGTTAGGAGAAGAGGGCTGCGGTAAACTCTGGGCGGTTCCAGAGCACCTCAGTTCGACGGCCCAATTAGAACAAGCCCTTCTCCCAACCCACAAGGCGGATGCCCCCCCCCATCCCCAAGGAGCATTAGAGCACTGGATGATGGCAGTTCAAGGCGATCGCAGTCCCGTATCGTTCTTAATTGCCTCGCTGTTGCGACGGGAGTTTAATGAACTGGGAACCGTTGGCAAAGCTGCCCTCTGGAGCAAGCATCAGTTGATTAGTGCAGTACCCCAGCAATTGCAGTGGCAATGGCGCAATGAGCCAATTAAAGATTTATCTCCTAAGGTCAAGGTTCTGCCCGATGGGCGAGCAGTGGTGGAGTTTTTTACCTGTCGCTTGACACCTTCGATCGCGCTTTTTCAACATTTAGATCAATACAAAGCCGATCAATACATTGCCCAAAGTATCGATCGGCCCGTTGCAGTGGGTGAACGGCGGAAACCTGCACCAGCGGCCAAGTAAGGTTTGGTGCAGGTCAATCTTGAAAATTCCTACCTGAGCGTCCCTTCAAAACAAAAATGCGATTCAGAACAGCTTCAGCCCTAGCTTAACAAATCTCGATGGGTAAAGGGTTTAGCTGCTTGACCTGCGTAGGTGGCGGCAATATGCCCTGCGCCAACCATTTGGTATTGGTAGGTCACCAGACCTTCCAAACCCACCGGGCCACGGGGTGGCATTTTTTGGGTGCTAATGCCCACTTCCGCCCCAAACCCATAGCGGAAGCCATCGGCAAACCGGGTGGAACAGTTTTGATACACCCCCGCTGCATCGACTTGGTTCATAAAGGTTGTGGCAGCGGTGGCATCTTCCGTCACGATCGCCTCAGTGTGGCGCGAACCATAGGTATTGATGTGGTCGATCGCATCGGCCAGGGAATCCACGATCCGAATGGCCAAAATTAAATCACTGTATTCCGTGGCCCAGTCCGTTTCCGTTGCGGGCGCAATTCCTGGCAAAATGGCTTGCGTCGTGCGATCGCCCCGCAGTTCTACCTGTTTGGCCTGTAATGCCTGGGCGACTTGGGGAAGGAACGTTTCTGCGATCGATCGATGGATGAGCAAGGTCTCGATCGCGTTGCAGGCGGCGGGATATTGGGTTTTGGCGTCCACGGCGATCGTCACTGCCTGGGCCAAATCCGCTGCTGCATCCACATAGAGATGGCAAATGCCATCGGCATGGCCTAGTACCGGAATGCGGGTGTTTTCTTGCACAAACCGCACAAAGGAATTGGAACCTCGGGGAATAATCAGATCGACATATTGATCTAGCTTTAACAACGCAAGGGTTTCCTCACGGGTCGTCAGCAATTGCACACTGTTAGGATCCAAGCCCGCTGCCTGTAACCCTTGGTGGATAGCCTGAACCAGTGCTTCGCAGGAATGGACGGCTTCTTTACCACCCTTGAGAATGACACCGTTCCCCGACTTGACCGCAAGACTGGAAATTTGCATCACTGCATCCGGACGCGCTTCAAAGATCACCCCTAAAACGCCGAGGGGACAGGACACCCGTTTCATCACTAGTCCTGCGTCTAACTCCCGATGGATTTGTAATTGTCCTATGGGATCCGGCAGTTTAGCCACATCCCGCACCCCCACGATCGCGCTTTGCAACTTTGCCTCATCCAACTTGAGCCGTGCATACAGCGCCGAGGAGATCCCATCCTGTTGAGCCGCTTCGCAATCCGCCTGGTTGGCAGCCAAAATCGCGGGGGCTAGGGCGGCTAGGGCATCGGCGATCGCGTGGAGGGCTTGATTTTTCGCCTCGGTTGATTGCACGGCTAGCGATCGGGCAGCGGCACGGGTTTGTTGCGCCAAGGTGAGAAGGTCGGGCTGGGCCTGAAGAGCAGTCATAGTTGCGCGCTGTGAATCCTGTGATTGCAATTTTTATCTTTCTAGATTAGCGGTTTGGGGGAATCTTTGTTAAGGTGAAGTCATTATGAGTTTATCTAAATACAGGAGTTCTTCCCCATGGTACGGGTTGAAGCGTTGCCCCTAGCCCAAATTCGCCGTCCTTTGCCCCGGAGCAATGATCCTGATAAGGTGCAAAGGCTCATGGCCTCGATCGCGGAAATTGGCTTGCAGGAACCGATCGATGTCTTGGAAGTGGAGGGAGAATATTACGGATTTTCTGGATGCCACCGCTATGAAGCTTGCACAAGATTGGGGCATGAAACGATTCTTTGTCGGATTCGGCGGGCACCTCGATCGGTTTTGCTGCGTCACCTAGCTTAATTGTCAGAGGTCGGCAAAAACCGTCTGCTTAAGAGTTAGACCATGTTCCGACGTTGGCACTACAATCAAAGGCGTAATTTTTGGTGTGTGGCTCGAATGGTGATCCGTGTGCTGCGTCCGGCTTCCTGTTTTGTACTATTGGGTTCCTTGACGATCGGGGGCACAGTTCCGATCACCCTAGCCCAAGCACCCCAAGATCTTGAGTTGCAAATTGGTATTATTCAACGATTTGGTGATAAAGGATCTAAGGACAAGCTGACGTTACAAGCCTTACCCGGCGATCAACTCACCATCAAAGTGCCTGCCAACGAGGGGAAGGTGCAAACCCTAACGGCTAATACGTTAACCCTAGAAATTGCCCTCCAGCCGTTGCCCAAGCCTCGGGTGGAAGAAAAGGTAATTTTTAGCACCCATCGGAGTTTTGAAACGGCAGAAGAACAGGCATTGGAATGGCGTAGGCGGGGCATTGATGTGGAGATTGCCCAGCCCGATCGCTGGCAAGTCTGGGCCAAACGTAGCGTATACAAAACCCCTACGGTGCGGCGGATGCTGCTACAAAACCTGCAAGCCCAGGGCATTCAAACTGCGCAGATTGAAACCCAAACGCTTCAAGAAGTTCCTCGTGCCACCTTTGTGCTAGGAGGACTCAAATATACCCGCGATCGCATCGAAATTTCTTCGGGTAAGGGCATGATTCAGGTCGATCGGGACAAAGACGATGCTCCCAACCGTACCTTTGCGGGCAGTCTTAAGCTGCAACCCAATGCCTATGGCACCTACAGCTTGGTCAATTTGGTTAATCTAGAAACCTACCTGCGCGGCGTAGTGCCCTACGAAATTGGTACGGGTGCGCCCAAGGCCGCGATGGAGGCTCAAGCAATTCTCGCCCGTACCTATGTGTTGCGGAATCTGCGACGCTTTGGAATCGATAATTATCAACTCTGTGCCACGACCCAGTGCCAAGTCTACTTTGGGCTGAATGGAGTCACGACAGCCACAGATCAAGCAATCGCGGCAACTCGAGGCTTGGTCTTGACCTATAAAAATGAGTTGGTGGATGCGCTGTATTCCTCCACTTCGGGTGGGGTGACGGCTCCGTTCCATGAAGTGTGGCGGGGGACTGAGCGGCCTTATCTAGTTGGCAAAGTGGATTCGGTCAATGGGGTATGGAACTTAATGGAACGCCCGTTGGCCGATGAAAATAATTTGCGGGAGTTCCTCAAACTGACCAAAGGCTTTAACGAGTCGGAGGAGTCTGGCTACTTCCGTTGGAAGGTGGAAGCGTCCCTGGAAAAAGTGACCCAAGATTTACAGAAGTACCTCAAAAGTATTCGCCATCCCCTCGCTGGCTTCAAGACGATTAAAGATATGCAAGTGGTGGAGCGATCGCGGGTGGGTCGCGTTATGAAAATGGCGGTGCAGACGGATCTAGGCTTTGTGGTTCTAGAAAAAGATGATGTGCTTTTGGCCTTTGAATCCCCCAATAGCATGTTGTTTTATTTCGATCCTATTTTCGAAAAACCGCGCAAGTTAAAGGGCTATACCTTTGTGGGAGGTGGTCTCGGCCATGCGGTTGGACTCAGCCAATACGGGTCGTATCATTTGGGTAAACAGGGCTACGGTTACGATCGCATTCTTGGCTTCTATTTCCCAGGTACCCAAATTCAAGCCCTCAATTCTTCCATAGCCTTTTACCGAGAACCCGCTAAGCCCTAAGGGAACAGCGCCTAAATAAAATCCCAATTGGGTAGGGGTAGGAGAGTAAAAGGGTAGGAGGGTAGGGGAATGAAGAGGGGATATTATTTCTTTGCAAATCCCTAAGCTACGGCCATAATTATTGCTCCGATCGAAATTGCCCCGATTGAACGACTTGAATCAGGTTCAATCAGGGCATTCATTTGGGCAGGATCAAAATTAATCGTCAAAATTGCTAGTCAAACCGAGGGATCGGTTCGGAGCAACCTATGAATTGACCTGACGGGTTGACCTTACTTTTTAAAAGGCTTGACCCAGTCGCGTAACTGTTCCGCAGCAACTTCCCGGCCACCTAGACCGAAGGCAATGGCGATCGCCACTGCCACCGCGCCCAGAAGTAACCCGAAGGCGAGGTTGACAATATTGGTGGAAACTCCGGCTCGCTCCAATGCCATCGCGCCCGTAAACGCCAAAATGATAATCCGCGCTGTATTTGCCAATGTTCCCGACTGCGGCACCCCGGAACTGCGAATCAGTCGTGCGGATAAGTTGGCAAAGTACATCCCCACCGCAAAGATTAAAATGCCAACTAGTACTTGACCCGCAACAGCTAGCACAGAGAGCAATACTGTCTTCAGCGCAGGCAATTGCAGGACATCTACAGCGGCGATCGTGGCAAATAGGATGATACCCACCAGCACAACTATCCCCGCGATCTCCGATGGCGTTTGGGTGGTATGGATCACTTCACCTTCAGATTCAGGATAGGTGGGAGTGATGGGACGGGGTTCCGTTTGAATACCTAAAATCGTCAGGATATTGTCGAAGCCAAACCCTTGCAGCAGACTTGTGACCAAATCTGCGATGAACTTCCCAATCCCATAGGCTACGGCGATGATTAACCCCGCCATGAAAATTTGCGGGATCGCGTTTAGCACCTGATTCAGCATGTTGGTAGCAGGATCGGCGATCGCCGGAATTTCCAGTGCTGCCAAGGCTGCGGTTGCCGTGGGAATCAGGATGAGAACGTAAACTAGTAGGCCCAAGAGCGAAGAAAGCGATTGACCCGTAGTCGATCGGCTGAGACCCACCCGTGTGCCCAATTGATCGATCCCAGTGGCTGCTGCCAGGTTTGACACAATGCCTCGAACAATTTGTGCAACAAACCAGCCCACGCCAGCGATGATGCTCGCCTTCAGAATTTTGGGTAGCGCAGCTAAGACTTCATTCAGTAAATTCTGAACCGGAGCCAAGGGGCCTTGCAGTCCCAAGACATCCAGCACGATCGGTAGAAAGAAGAGGAACACGAACCAATACAGGGCATTGCCCAGGGTCTCACTCAGGACGATCGGGTTTTCGCTAGAAGCACTATTAAGACGACTATCTAACTCAAAGGATCGAGCCGCTTGGATGGTTAAGCCTTTAACCACAGTGGCAATCACCCAAGCCAGCGTCATGAGTAGCGCTGCTCCACCTAGCTTGGGTAGGTATTCAAAAATGATCGACAGAAAATTGTTGAGTGGCTGGGAAACGGTGTTGAGGCCAAAAAAGTTAAGGACCGCCACCAAGGCCAGAATCATAATGATCCAGAAGGTGATTCCGCCAGCGATCGCCTCAATGTTGAGACTGGACTGAGGTGATCCCGCGACCCAATCTGCCAAACGATTATCGAGATTCGTCTGTTTGAGGACTCCTTTAACGATGCTGGACACCCAAAGGGCGACCAACCAGCCCAGAAAGAGAATTGCGACGGCAATGAAAATGTTGCTCAAGATGTTGAGCCAGTAGTTGCCATCAAAATTCAAGAATTCGAGCGCCCCCAGAAAGGTGACACTGCTGGGAGTTGCCCATTGCAAAACAATATCCATAATTAAAACTTCTAACTATGACGGACTGCACAAGCTTGCGCTGTGTTGTGGGGACGAAGGACGGGTGTTGCAGTCATCAGCGGGAAACTCAAGTCAGAAAGTCAGTGCTTGAGAATAATAGAGTGCTTGAGAATGATAGAAGGGTCGTTGCTAATAGGTTACTGGCTTAGCCTAGTCTGTGAAAGATATTATTAATACTAAGCAATATAATCTCAGTGATTTGTTGATGTGCTTAAGAAAAAATGATCAACATTTTGGTTCTTTTTTCTTCAACTTGCCTTGCCAGATCAGGTGTGTTGTGGGATTGGGTTGGTGATTCACTCCTACGCAGCTATATCCCTAGTCATGTCCTGATCCTGGATAGGAAGTTTTAATAAACCTTCAAGGGGTTTTTATTGAGGAGTCCACAAAGCAAAGTGTGTTAAGAAAAACAGATTTATAATTTTTCGTCGGAGATAATTTGCCTATGATGATGTGCTCTTTCGTCTTGTTGCTAGATTGGAAAGGCTTATATGCACGTTATGCATCATGAGAGATGTGATTAAAATCAGTGATTCAGTTGATTTAAAACGATTTACTGAGCGCTAAACTATCGAAAAATTTGTATTGTTCATTTGTAGACTTAACTGTTTTTCCAGTTAAGTTTCCTGGAGACATCTTAAGTTTTTTTGGCCTCACTTTAATGGTGCTCTAGGGGCTATTTCACTGTCTAAAGTTGTGTCTTCACTGGTGTTTCCAGTGCGATTTCCCAATGCCCGATCGGCAAATTTTTGAGCAATCCATCCAAATCAACGCCAGTGCTGCTGTTGTTGAACAATGCTTTACCAACCTTGAGTTAATGCATCGTTGGCTCAATCCTGCACTAAGATGCCAGCCCCTTGGCTCCTGGAGCACTGCGTTGGGCAGCGAAAGTCTATTTATTGTCAAAGTTCCTTTACTGAATCCCACCCTGCGCAATCGAGTGGTTGAACGACAGCCTGGGCTGGTCGTGTGGGAATTTGAGGGATTTTTTCGGGGCCGAGATCGTTGGGAATGTCAGCCTACCCAGCAAGGAACCCTGTTGCTGAACCGCTTTGAGTTTGAGATTCCCAATCCTTTGGTGCGTCTTGGGTTCCATTGGTTCGCCTCGCGCTGGACTGCAGAGGATATGAAAACACAATTGCGCCGCTTAAAACGAGTGGCAGAAGATATGCATCAACGATCGGGTGTCTAGTCCCCAAAAGATAGACTTTTTTTCCCTCTTATCTCAGGATAGATACAGGGGGTTTCACCCCTCAAGCGTGTTGTTGAACGACATCCATGATGTCACCACATCCTACCCACGGAGATTTCTAGGCCATGCAGTGGTTAGAAATTCTGCCAATCAGGCAGGTTAGACCTGTGCAGAAGCCTATCTCGAAAAGTAACTTGTTAATGCGCAAAATCTTCCGGAAATCCTGGGTATTCCGTGAAAATGCAGATAAGGTTGTTCTTGTCACTTGACCTAGAGGGGGAAATCAGTTCATCCTTATAGTCAACCTCACTGATTGAAACAAATTACAATCGGTATAGTAAGCTTCATAAAATTTAATGGTGTTTCACCTTGAACTTCTCAATCCGCCAACTCCAAACTGGTTTGATGCAGACTTTTGCCTTTGATTCGATCGAGTCCGCCCTTGCTGACCTCAGGATCGGAAAGGCAGTCGTGGTTGTGGACGATGAAAATCGAGAAAACGAAGGGGATGTCATTTGTGCAGCCCAGTTTGCCACACCAGACATGATTAATTTCATGGCAGTTGAGGCACGCGGCCTGATTTGTTTAGCCATGACGGGCGATCGACTCGATGAACTCGATTTGCCCCTCATGGTCAGGGAAAATACAGACACTAACCAAACCGCTTTCACCGTTAGTATTGATGCTTCTCCGACCCTTGGGGTCTCTACGGGAATTTCAGCAGAGGATCGTGCCCGTACCATTCAAGCCACCCTCGACCCTAAAACCAAGCCGAGTGACCTGCGCCGCCCCGGACATATTTTTCCCCTACGATCTCGAGATGGCGGTGTTCTAAAGCGTGCAGGTCATACGGAAGCTGCTGTCGATTTGGCGGAATTGGCGGGACTGTATCCGGCGGGTGTGATCTGTGAAATTCAGAATCCCGATGGTTCGATGGCGCGGCTTCCGGAATTGATCCAGTACGCCAAGATGCATGGGCTCAAAATCATTAGCATTGCGGATTTGATTAGCTATCGGCTCAAGCATGAACGCTTTGTTCAACGGGAAACCGTGGCTAACTTGCCGACGCAATTTGGTGAGTTTCAAGTTTATGCTTACCGCAACATTTTGGATGGATCGGAACATATTGCGATCGTCAAAGGCAATCCGAAATCCTTTGCAGAGCAGCCTGTGATGGTACGGGTTCACTCAGAATGCCTCACAGGCGATGCTTTAGGATCGTTGCGGTGTGACTGTCGAATGCAGTTGCAGGCGGCCATGAAAATGATTGAGCAGGCGGGCCGAGGCATTGTTGTCTATCTGCGTCAGGAAGGTCGGGGCATTGGCTTAGTCAATAAGCTTAAAGCCTACTCTTTGCAAGATATTGGGCTGGATACTGTGGAAGCCAATGAGCGCCTCGGATTTCCAGCGGATCTGCGGGATTATGGAGTAGGTGCGCAAATTTTGAATGATTTAGGGGTGAAGCAAATTCGCCTGATTACCAATAATCCGCGCAAAATTGCTGGCTTAAAAGGGTATGGCTTGGAGCTGGTCGATCGCCTTCCTCTGTTGATCGAAGCCACCAACCATAACGCGAATTATCTAGCAACGAAGGCCGAAAAATTGGGCCATATGTTTCTGCGGAATTACTTGGCGACCCTTTCGATTGCTTGGGTCGATGAGCCGCGATCGTTGGCAGAGCGCTATGAACGGCTAGAAAAATTAAGATTCCTTGCTCGGGGCTATGGCCTGATGCTGCAAGAAGAGGTTCGCCCCGTGGCTGCGGCACTGATGCCCCAGGCTTCGTTGATCGTCAATCTAGGGACTGAAGATGCCGAAGGCAGCAATCCTAACTGGTATGAAGATCCTAACCATCCTGACAGTGAGGCTGTCATTGGCCTATTGCGACAATTGCCCCATTGGATGAATATTGGTCAAGTTTCTCTCCTTGCGTCCAGCGGCTCTGACCCCTTGACGGGTTTACAGGTGCAATTGGAGCGCAAAATCCATTTGATGAGTGATCTCGAAGAAACGTTAAATCATCTGCAATCTCAGGTCATTTACAACTTCGTGCGTCCTTAATTTGACAGGATCGAATGGGTCAGGGCTGAACAGGACGAGGATGGCTGACTTGATCCGTTGCCAGTTGAAGAACTGAAGGATCTAACTTACGATCGCTGTGTCCATGGGGACCATGTTCTCAGACTCAATCAGCAAGTCGGTCTTATCCTGAAATACGACTAAATCGAACCAGAAGGTTGTTCCTACCCCCACTTCACTGATGACGTGAACTTGGCTGTGATGTTTATCGTGGATGATGTTGCGAACGATCGACAGCCCCAGCCCCGTCCCTTCCAGGGTATGCACACGATTTTCCACCCGGAAAAAGCGCTCAAACACCGCTTCTTGATCTTCTGGATCAATGCCGATTCCAGTATCACTAACTTCAACGCGGACTCGCTGGGACTGCTGATCCACATCGCATTCATCCAGCAAAGAGGCCCGAATTGCCACCTGCCCACCGGAACTTGTAAATTTCATTGCATTCCCGACCAGGTTGGCAAACACCTGCACCAGCAAATCGTAATGGCCTAAGACGGGCGGTAAATTGCCTGGAACATCTTGAATCAGGGCGATGCCCTTATCTTTGGCGTTCAACTGATAGGTGCGGAGGGTTTGCTCGATCGTTTGAGTCAAATCTACCGCATCCAAGGTATAAGTTCGCGAAGACTCCAAACGTGACAAGTCCAACACGTCATTGACCAGTCGTGTTAGGCGATCGGTTTCTCGGTTGGCTGTCTCCAAAAAGTCGCGCTGTTGTTCCGGTTCTAAGGCATCGCCATATTCATACAGCGTTTCAATAAATGACTTGATGTTAAACAATGGTGTGCGTAATTCGTGGGACACATTACTGATGAATTGACTCTTGGCTTCATTCAGTTCTGCTTCACGGGTGATATCTTGTACCGTCAAGGCAATTCCCTTGACATTCTCCCGGGTACTATCCAATACGTTATTTAGCAGGATACGAACAGTCCGCTGCGCTGGTTCTTTGAGTGTAATTGTAAATTCGGCTTCTTCCCTCAGTTCTCCTCGTACCAGTTGATAGAGCGGGCGTGTCAGTTCTGCCTGTACCGCTGCTGGAAAGGCATAGAGCACATTTTCGCCTTCCACAGCTTGATTTTCCCAGCCAAAAATGCGGCGAGCTGTGCGATTGGCCAAGACGACTTGAAAATCCGTGTCTAACAAAATTGCTCCATCGGCGATCGTCGAGACTAGCGTATCCAGTTTGGCCTTTTCAGCGGTGAGTTCTTCAATATTTTGCTCTTCGTAGCGCTCCAGCTTTTCTGCCATTTCATTAAAGCTGGACATCAGAGCTAAAAATTCACCTCCCAGAGGCAAATCCACCCGCTGCTTAAAGTTACCCTTGGCGATATTCTGCACCCCAACCAGTAATTCCCTAATCGGCTTGGTAATAGTCAGCGCATTAAACACCGCACCCAGGATCACCATGACCCAAATCGACACAAAGACGGCTGTGGTAACATCCCGTGTCAAGTGAGACGAGGCAACGGCGGTGGGATTGGGATTTGTTCCGATCGCCAAAACCCCCAAATATTGTCCTTCGTAGACGAGCGGTACAAACACATCGGTTACTTCGCCGTCGGGGGTGAGGTGCTGGCGCACCATGGGCAAATCCGATCGTTCCGAAAAATCGTCCGGCAACTGAATTCGCCGTTTGATAGTTAAGGAATTTTGCACCTCGGAATCGGAAAAGGGAATGCCAAAAAAGATATTGCCATCCGGATCCGCGTAGAGCATATAGCGAATACTGGCGGTACTGCTATAGAAACGATGGGAAAAGCGAGCCAGTTCGGATTTATTGTCTTCCGCCAACAAAGGGGCTGCATTGACGGCTAGCAGCAACCCTAGGTCGCTACCAAAGCGAGTATCGTTGAGTCGTGCGTCGTATTGAATGGTGTTGACTGCCCAGAACGTCAAGCCGCTCATGATTAAGGAAACGACCAGCGTCGCTACCGCCATCAACTTCGTCTGGAGGGTAAAGTCCGACCACCAGCGCAACAACACATTCCGCAACGTTCTGAGAATTTCCACCAGCGTTTTTCGCCTAATGTTTCAGTTATTTTCTAAGATACCAGCTTGAAATTACAGGTGATGCGTCGATCGGTCCGTGTTGGGAGGTTTAAGGGTCAAGGTCTAAGGCAATGCCCCGAATCGAATAGTCCAGCAATTGCATGGGATGGAGGACCGGCACCGCTTTCCCTTGGAGGGCTAAATGCTTGGAAATTTGCACAAAGCAGCCAATGTTGGCCGAAGCAATGACTTGAGCTCCCGTATTGGTCAGATTGGTTGCCTTTTGTTGTCCTAGTTCTTCAGCGACCTCCGGCTGCAGAATGTTGTAAATTCCCGCGCTGCCGCAGCATAGGGCTGCATCGATCGGTTCCCGCAGTTGCACGCCGGGAATTTGGCGCAACAATTGTCGGGGCTGAACGCTGATCTTTTGGCCGTGAATCATGTGGCAAGCATCTTGATACACCAGCGTTAACGGGGCGGTTTGCAGCGGTTGCAGCGGAACCGTTAAGCCCACATCTGCTAGAAATTCCTGCACATCCTTAACCAGATCGACAAAGGCTTTGGCTCGATCGGCGTATTGCGGATCATCTTTCAGAATGTGGTGGTATTCCTTCAGCGTATGGCCACAGCCGGAAGCATTAATCAACACATAGTCCACTCCGGACTGCTCAAAGGTGTCAATCATTTGCTTGGCCAACGTTTGAGCCTGGGTGTCTTCACCTTGGTGGTGGGACAGGGCACCGCAGCAGCCTTGGCTTTTAGGAATCACGACTTCGCAACCATTGGTGGTTAACACGCGCACCGTTGCGTCGTTCACCTCGGGATTAAACAAACGCTGCACACAGCCCAAAATCAGCCCGACGCGATATCGTTGTTTCCCCGCTGCTGGAATCCGCTCTGGTAAGCTGTCTTGGAACGCCTGGGGGGGAATGTCCGGCATCATGCCTTCCATTGCGGCTAACTGAGGAGACAGTTGCGGTAAAAGCTTGAGCGATCGCACCCACTTTTGTAATCCGGATTTTTGGTACAGCACTAGGGGGCGCAGCAGATTGCGCAGACGATCGGGATAGGGAAAGGTTTGAAAAATCAGGGTGCGTAGCAATTTTTCGGCTAGCGATCTCGGATGGTTACGGGCTACCTGCGATCGGGTGGCTTCAATCAGCTTGTTGTATTGCACACCGGAAGGACAGGTAGTCACGCAGGCCAAACAGCCCAAGCAGGAATCAAAATGCTGTACCGTTGCGGGAGAAAGCGGAATTTGACCTTCGTTTACCCCATCCATCAGGTAAATGCGCCCGCGCGGCGAATCCATCTCCTTACCTAGAACCCGGTAACTGGGACAGGTGGACAGGCAGAAACCGCAATGGACACAGGCATCAATCAGTTTTGGATCGGGGGGATTTTGTGGATCGAAACCCTGCTGATCGAAGCCTCGTAAGGTGGCCAACGCATCACTGATGGGGGTAGCTGCTGCTGGGTTGTTCGATCGATCCACCGGGGTTAGTTGATTAGTCTGAACCGGGGAATTGGCTGGGGAATGATCGGTCGAAGTATCTGGTAATTGCATTATGCGGCTCCGTTTCCTTAAATTCCACCGATAAACCGACCGGGACTGAAGAGTCGTTTTGGATCAAATTGTTGTTTGATGGCTTGCATCATGGCTAAGGCCGCTCCACCCTCGCCCCAAACCTCCATTTGCTGTTTCAGGGCGATCGGCGCTTGTTGCACCGTCAAAAATCCTCCTGCCGCTTGACAGGTCGATCGGGCGGCCAGCAATTGGGTTGATCGCACCGTAGCGGGCAAAACAATCTGCCCCAAACCACTGCCCAGATGGAGTCTTGCGCCTATTCCCGGTAACTGCGTTTCCCATTCAACCAATTGCGCGATCGCCTGGGAGGACTTCATTCCTATTTTGCAGGTTATCAGATCGGCCTGATCCGTTGGAGCCATACATTCTCCTAAGTGTCGCCATAGATCGCCTTCTGTTTCCGAGGGAACGATCGTAGCGGTTAATCCTAAGGTGGTGGCTAGATCAACGCAACGCTGGCTCTGTTCCTCCACACTTTCGCGAATGCTCTGGAACCGCACCAAGAGCGCCATGGCCTTGCCTAGCTGGAGGTGGGAACTGATGGGGGCCGAAATAACATCCAAGGCGATCGGAGTCAGGGCGGAATTCAATACCGTTTGCGCAGCTTGCTTGATCAAATCGGGGGCACCGGAGAGCACCACTGTTTGCACCGTTTCCGGCAGGGGATAAACCCGCAGCGTCACTTGAGTGATCACGCCCAAGGTGCCATAGGAACCGGTTAATAATTTCATCAGGTCATAGCCCGCTACGTTTTTCACCACGCGCCCGCCCGCTTTGACAAGTTGCCCGTCCGATCTCACAAAGGTCACCCCCAGCACCATATCCCGCACGCTGTTGTAGCGATGGCGCAGGGCTCCCGAATCCCCAGTGGCGATAATGCCCCCGATCGTCGCCCGATCGGGATAACTAGGGTCGATCGCTAAAAATTGGCCCACGGCAGCCAACGATCGTTGCAATTCTGCAAAGGTCAATCCCGCTTCCACCGTGATGGTTAAGTCCCCGATGGCGTGGTCAATGATGCGATTTAAGCGGGCGGTGCTGAGATAAACGATCGGGCCAGCAGGATGAACCAATCCGCCCCAGCCCAACTTGCTACCCTGCCCCATCGGAACCACTGCACAACCCAAGTCCTGAGCCTGCACCACCATGGCACTCAGTTCTTCCAGGGTATGCGGTGTCATGACACCGACTATCGTTCGCTGGGGAGCCATGGCTTGATGCAAGGTTGCTTGATGCTCTGGGGACAGATCTTCCCAAAGCTGCATTTGCTCCGCGTCCCACGTTGCTGTTAACTTTTCCACGATCGCGTTTTGCACCGCTCCAATCTTTAGATCACTTGATCTATGTCTAAGATCGCCATCCATTAATTTACCGTTTTCCTGGTACATCCACCTGTTTCCGTGGGCAAGCTAAAACTATCTCACCGTAATTTTTCTGCGGACATTCATCTTCGCACTGGTTAGTAAGTCCCTGTCTAGCAAGTCCCCGTCTAGCAAGTCCCCGTTAATTTACCCCGGTTCATTAATACCGCGCATGAATACTGGCAGTGAATACTGGCAGTTCAAGTAAGTTAATACTGGCGTTCACCTGTTTAAACAGGGTGCTTACGAGTAAATAGGGTAAATAGGGTGCTTACAAGTTCTATCTTCTCCTATTCCTAAAATTTTCCATACAGTTGGAACAGCACATCTACCTGCCCCATTCACCAGTTTGTCCTCTTCCACTGCCAATCACCCTGTACCCATGGGTTAGCCTATGCCCAAGCTCCAAATCCTAATTGTTGAAGCAAATGATATTCTTGCCCGATCGATGAAAACCCGGTTATGTCAGGCAGGGTATGAGGTGGTGGGCCAGGTGGCTGAAGGTGTGGCTGCGATCGTCCACGTGCAGCAACAATTACCTGATCTTGTGCTGATGGGGATTCAACTTCAGGGGGAGCTTGACGGCATTGCTACGGCTGAGCAAATTCAGCACACTCTCCATTGCCCAGTGGTTTACTTCACCCAAGATTTTTCTCCCCAAACCTTTGAACGGGCCAAAACAACGCAACCCTATGGTTATCTCCTCTCCTCCTGTGCCGACTGCGAATTAATTGCGACGATCGAAGTTGCGATCGCACGGCACCAATCCGAAACTGCGCTGCGGGCATCCCTCCAGCAACAGCAAGAACTCTGTGAGGTGCAAGCTCGTTTCGTCTCGATGGTGGCCCATGAGTTTCGGAACCCCCTTAATTCGATTTTATTTTCTACGGAGTTATTAAATCGCTATGGGGCACAACTGGATGACGGTAAGCGAGATGCCTACTTTCAGCGAATCCACGGATCGATTCGACGAATGCATCAATTGCTAGATGACGTCCTGACGATTGGGGAAGCCGAAGCTGGCAAATTATCATACCAACCTCAACCGCTCAATTTGCTCCAGGTCTGCCACGAGGTGCTCCACGATCTTCAACCACCTGAGGGATCTACCCATCCTGTGGTTTTTACGTACTCGCCTGACTCGCTCCATGGCCGAAATGCCCAATATTGCTTAGATGAGCGTCTTATACGTCACATTTTAGGGAATTTGCTATCCAATGCAATTAAGTATTCTCCCCAAGGCCAAAGTATTGCCTTTGACTTAGTGTGTAGAACAGAGGACGTAGTCTTTCGGATCCAAGATCAGGGTATTGGTATCCCGATCGCGGATCAGGGTAAGCTCTTCCATGAATTCCACCGTGCCAGCAATGTTCGTACCATTCCCGGTACGGGCTTGGGACTGGCGATCGTCAAACAATGTGTTGACCGCCATGGAGGTCGTGTGGAATTTCAAAGTGAGGTAGGTCGAGGAACGACGTTTACGGTAACTCTACCGTTGGCGCAGACCTTACTAAACCAGCCGTCTTCAGTGGTTGCTTAATACAGGTACTACTGGCAGTCGGTCCCCTTTAGGTGCATCTAGAACTATGAAGACAATTTTGGTGATTGAGGACGATAAAAACGTCCGGGAATGCTTGATTGATTTGCTTGAAGTCGAAGGATTTCAAACGATCTCCGCCTGTGATGGGCCAACGGGACTACAGCTTGCTCAGCAGCAGCAACCGGATATGGTGCTGTGTGATGTGCACATGCCGGAGATTGATGGCTTTACCGTCCTGCATCAAATGCGCCAGAATCCTGAAACCTCGGCGCTTCCGTTTATTTTTCTGACCGCTCGCACCACAAAAGCGGACTTGCGCCGAGGGATGGAGCTGGGGGCAGATGATTATCTGTTTAAACCCTTCACACCGGAGGAGTTATTCGCAGCAATTTCAGCTCGATTGAATAAATATGCTGCATTAACTCAACAGTTCAATGCTGGTGCTAATGGGGGAGAAGACCGCAACAATCGTAATGACGGGTTGTTGAATTACTTTTATCAAGAACTCCGCAATCCTTTGTCAAATTTGAATGTTGTCATTCACCTATTGCAGCAAGAGAACTATGATTGGGCAGCGATCGCGGCGAACCCAGACTACGCTAAGGAACTGGCTATCCTGCAACAGGTGCGCAACCTCCGAGAAACGTTAACCCCCGAAAGTGCGGCCCTACTGGCGGAATGCCCGATCACGGTGGTTCTATCCCACAGTCCTCACCTCGCAGCCTAGCGAGCGGACTGGCTACTTTCAACCACAGATGTAACCAGTGAATGCTGAACATTGAAGTCGCACCCCCCCGAAGGCAAGTCGAATGTTCGCTGCATCGAGGGGGCAGCCCGATCAGGATTAACCGCTGATTAATGCTTCGACAAACTCGTAACTGGAGAATGGTCGGAGGTCTTCAATCCCTTCTCCAGCACCAATAAAGCGAATCGGTAAGCCAAGCTGTTGTACCACTGCTAAGGCCACGCCACCTTTGGCGGTTCCATCGAGTTTGGTGAGGACAACGCCGCTTAACTGGGCGGCTTCCGCAAAGACCTTGGCTTGCTGGAGGCCGTTCTGTCCTAGGGTGGAATCCAGGACTAGCAAGGCTTCGACGTTAGCACCTTCCGCTTTTTTGTCAATGATGCGGCGGACTTTGGCCAATTCATCCATCAAGTTTTTCTTATTCTGTAAGCGGCCTGCGGTATCCACTAACAGTAATTCCGTACCCCGCGACTGGGCTGAGGTAATGGCATCAAACACCACTGCCGCTGGGTCGGTATTTTGGCCAGGGTTGGCAATGACTTCCACATCGCTGCGTTGTCCCCAGACTTTAACCTGCTCTACAGCTGCTGCCCGGAAGGTATCCGCCGCTGCAATTAAACACTGATATCCCGACTTGCTAGCCACATGGGCAATTTTACCGATCGTTGTGGTTTTGCCTGCACCATTAACCCCGGTCATTAGCCAAATATTCAACTTATCTTTTTCTGGCCCAAAGCCGCGTTTGAAGCCGCCTTCCCGCACGGGCTGTTCCAACATGTCCCGCAGGAGTTGTTTGAGGTAGGCGATCGCTTGATCCGGGGGCAGGGCTTCTTCCCGTAACTTACTCTGCAAGCCTTCAATAATTGCATCTGTGGCGGCAACCCCCACATCGGCTTGGAGCAGCAGGGATTCAATTTCCATCACCGCGTCTTCATTCAGCGGCCCCTGACCCACGATCGCCTTCAGTTGATTAATCAAGCCACGTCGGGTTTTATCTAGGCCCTGCCGTAGCCGTTTCAACCAAGTGATTTCTTCAATGGTGATGTCTTCAAGTCGCCGACCCTGCGCTGCAAGAACTTCCGCAGACCAGATAAAACCGTCATCGAGATCGATCGGTTCATAGATGGGTTGGGGCATAGACCCTTGGGCCGCTGGGGTTTGAGCCACGATCGGTTCTGGCTCTTCGATCGCTGTTTCCCGCAACCGTTCTAAGCGTGCTTCCCGATCGGCTTCGGCTCGCAGCCAGATGGGTTGAGGAGATGAGCTTTCGTCTTCACGGGAGCCACTGGTGACTTCCGCAGCCAGGACAGGAGTGGTCTCAGTCTCAGTGGTGAGGGGGGCTGCGATCGTCGGGGTTGTTTCTGGCTCAGAAGGGACTGCTTCGGAAGTGGCTTCGGAAGTGGCTACTGCTATATCTGTGGCCGATGCATCAGCTTCTGGCTCAGTGGCTTCTGGCTCAGTGGCTTCTGGCTCAGTGGCTTCTGGCGCAACCTCTGGCTCTGCTGCTGCAACTCCAGCAGAGTCTTCAACGGAGTCTGTGACCGAAGACTCTTCCGCTTGAGCGGCTTGCTTTTTCTTGAGATTCTCGTAGGCTAGCTTCGCAAAGTTGAGATACTCTTCCTGGGAAGGTTGAGATGCCGTCTCACTGGCGTTTGAGGTGGGCTCATTGGGCTCAGCGGCTTTGTCAGCTTCCGGCTGCTCGTTGAGCTTTCGATTGAACCAGTTAAACGTCATTGACCTTACCCAAACAACTGCGAAGGAACCACTCTAAATCCTACAAGATGAACTGCTGTCGCGTTCTACTGGCCTAAGTGAGGTTTTCCGAAGCCATCCTGGCTCACGAAGACTGGGAAGCTCCTGCCTGGAGACCGCCTTTGATTTGCTCATAGGCACGGCGGAGGACTCCATTGATGAAGCGATGGCCATCTTCTTCGCTGTAGCGTTTTGCCAATTCGACTGCTTCGTTAATGGCGACTTCCGGTGCGGTGCCTAAAAACATCATTTCTATAACCGCAATCCGCAGCAGGTCGCGATCGATCCCTGCCAGACGGTTCAACTGCCAATCCACCAAGGATTGATTCAAGAGAGCATCCACCGTGGCGCGATCGGTTTGGAACCGTCCCAAAATCTCAAGGGCGTAATTCCGTACATCCTTTTGATTAGACAATTGCAAAAATTCAGGAATCTCTAACGTATGGCCGAGGCGATTAATTGCTTCCTGGGTCAATCGAATGGACTCCTTCAGCATTTCTTTTGCAGCGTCAGGAGTGCTGGCGCGGGTTTCGCTATCCAATAGTTGACTATTACTGCGTTGCAATTCCGCAGATGCCGTTTCCAAGGTGTCCCTTGCTTCCGAGGCCAAAGTCCGTACTGCAGCGACCACAATGTCTTGTAGAGACTGAGCATTTAGCCGTTCTGGCTTGCTGGGCATTTGGCTCAGACTCAAAAGGGCGAGTTCACGGGCAATACGACGAGCTTGCATGGCGTGATAAAAATTGACGAGGTTCGGATTGGCTTGCTTATCTTACATTAGAAGGGTCTTCGATCGTCACGGGTTGAAAATCCCGCTCCAAAAGTTGGTTGAGGGGCAGGGTGTCTGAGCCCACGATCGCACTGCCTGGGGGCACCGTAGTTAAGGCATCGGGACTAACGATACCGCCGGAGACAATGACTTTGAAGGCATCTTCGATCGGCATTGCGAGGTTAATCACCGCCGTTTCCGGAACCACTGCATACCAGCCTGTGGTGGGGTTCGGCGTCGTTGGCACAAAAACACTTAGCATGGTACCGCTGAAGTGGGATTGAATTTCGGCGCTGATGGTTCCTGTGACAAATCCCAGGGACCAGACCCCTTCGCGGGGGTATTCCACCAGTACCACTCGACGAAACTTGCCCGCTGAATCCTTGAGGACGGTTTGCAATAATTGCTTCAGGGTTTTGTAGACCTGGCCAGCCAGGGGAATGGCTTGCAGGACACTTTCTCCGACTTCCAGAAGCCACCGCCCAGCAATGTTGCGGGCCATGAGCCCGATCGCCAAGATGGACACTAGAGGAACGGTCAACCCTACTAAAAAATCCAGCAGATTGACCAAGAGGGGATTCAAGCCATCAAAGGGATTGAGTTGCTTGGGGATGCGGGTCAGAAATTCAATGACCCATGTGGAAATGGTATAGGTCAACCAGATCGTGGTTGCCAGGGGAATCACCACTAACAGACCTGCAATCAGGTCATTTTTCAGATCTTGTTTTAGGCGGTTTAGCATTTCGGTAGTGGCCTCTCCCCGCAAATTGTCAGCGCAAGTTTGCAACAGCGATCCCGATCGCGACAAAGCACATAGGTAAAAGCACAGTCGGTAAATGGGCTAATAAGCTGAATGGACTTACCTGAATGGACTTAAGAATTGACTAAAACTCGATCTCTACATTTAGTTGTAAAACTAGTAAAGAAATGTTGCAAGTCTGAGTTAGCCTAAATCCTAATTTTGAGGCTTATGGGGATCTATTTAGAGATCTTGAATATTTCGATCGTAAACTGATTAATTTTGTAAACCTATTGTAGCTTAATTAACATTTTCTACGATCGTAGCGGGATCACTCATGGCGGAATTACCTCGCTTCAAGCCCTGGGGGGCGGCAGTTTCCGGCACAGGCAGGTCAGGTAAAGACGGCACGGGCATGTGGCGCAACTCCCAGACCTTCAGCAAAATCATGTATTCGTAAAAAGCTTGGAGGGTGCACCAGGCAAACCCCGCTCGACCATCCAGAATTCCCCCTAGGAAGAAATACATATAGATCCAGCGAACTAAGGGCCGACAAGGAATCCGTTGCGAGAGATCCTTCAGGGCGTGGCGTCGGTCAACTTCTGTTTTGCCAAAAAATAAGTTCCGCCAGTTCACTTGCCCCTGTTCCAGTTGGCGGACGGTTTCCTTGGCTTCGTTGCTGGAATAGGTATTGTGTTTGTCAAACCAGCGTTCAAAACCTTTGCCTTGGGTGTAGTGGGGATAGGTCTCCTTGAGAAATCCGGTGGAACCCTCGCAGACTTCCCGCTCCGTATGGCCATAGTCCGAAAACCAGACTTTATCTTTGCGGAACAGTCGCATTTGGTAGCGCGGGTATTGGGTACTGTGCTTGATCCACTGGCCCATAAACATGACCCGTTCTGCCACGTAGTAGCCGATGTGTTCCGGCTGCTGAATGGTACGCAGGCATTCTTGGAACAGTTCCGGCGTCATGAGTTCGTCGGCTTCCAGGATGTAGACCCACTCGTATTTAGTGGGGATCGATCGCAGCATCCAGGTGCGCTGTTTGCCGTGGCTTTCAAAGGCGTGCTGTACAACGCGAACCGGATGATTCTGCGCGTAGCGTTGGGCAATTTCAACCGTGCGATCGCTGCTAAAGGAGTCCACGACAATCACATCGTCGGAGAGCAGCGCAGAGTCTAGGCAAGCGGCAATGTCCAGTTCTTCGTTGTAGGTGAGGATGTAGATGGAAAACATAGCTGCCCTAGTGTCACTACTCGTTGTTATATGGATCCGCAGTTAAAAAGATAAAAAATGAGAACTGAGCGATCGCGGCTATTGTCTGCCTCTGGGATGCTCAATTCTCATTTCAGATTGCCCGAATTCCAGACAGTACTAACTGGCTCAAAGCAGTGTCATCAAGACCGATTGTATTCGCCCAAATTACCGCTGAGGCTTACTGAAAATGCCCATTTCAGCCAAGCCAACCCAGCCAATGATGGTGTAGGCGATCGCAAACAGCAGGCTATTTAAAGCCATCCGAATGCGGGTTTTAGTCACATCTGTGTTGGTTTGATCCGTCAGCTTTTTGGCCTGATCTTCCACCTTTTTGCGATTTTCTCGAATCCGCATCAATTCTTTTTCTTTAAATTCTTTGGCCATATTATTAAGATGATTTGGATCCGATTTCAGTTTTTCGAGATCCTGTTGAGCTTTTTTGGCCTGTTCCAGTTGGTCACCTTTGAGTTGTCCACTATTGACTGCTTCGGTCAACGCTTTAAGTTCCTGATCCAACTTGGCTTTGTCCTTAACCTGATCTTGCAACTGACCTAGGCGTTGCTGAACTTGCAACTCTAATGTCTGTTCTTCCTGGGTTGTTTGGGCGACCACTCGATCGCGGTTTTCAGAAATGTCCTTGAGGCGATTGGTCACTAAATCCCCACTGTTGAGGAAGTAAGCGGGGCTGGAAAAGAGAAAGCCAAGCCCAAACAGGCAGGACAGGACGATCGCCCAAAACCGTCCGGTGACAAAGGGCGATTTGCCTGGGGCCGCCAAGGTTCCGCTTTCTAGAAAGTAAGCCACATACAGGAGAACCAAGCCAACCAAGGGGACAAATCCCCGATCGATCGACTGGCTAACGGTGGTGATGACCCATTCCTTACTAGAAGCCTGAAAGGGAATCAAGAGTGAAAGATAATCTACCAGTGCAGATAACAGAATCACTGACCCGGCAACTTTGAGAATAAAGGGGGCTGAGAGGGCGGAGGTTGCTGATTTCATTGAATTACTCAAATTGAATATAATTTCGGCACCTTAAGCGGTTTGAATCTAAGAGAGGATACCCCAATTCTGGGTCGTTCCCGACGATTATTTTAGAATCCTTGGATAAAGTTACTCGTCGTTGTTAATGTAGTACATTTAACCTATTCGTAGAAATACGGAATTGCCCTTGGGGATCGATCGGGATTCGGGGGTTTAGGCTACATTACAGTCACCGCTAGTCCAAGGTCTGCCAAACTCAGGGCTGTCTGGGAACTGGCAGCCCGTTCAGGTCGCCATCAGTCTACGGTCTTTGTTGGTTGGTCTTTGTTGGTGCTGGCCAGGATGGTTGGGTGTCAGCAGGGAGGTGCTATCCGTCAACTTTGAGCCTATGTAGGTTGGCTCCTGTGGACGATATGGTCATTAATGGCAGTTCAACCTATCAATCCTGGATAAAATAAAAACGCCTGTTCTGAATCGTTTGCCGCAATTATTAACGCCTAGATTAACGCTTGTATTTCACTACTCACTGTATCTACGTAACCTTGACGACTTATGTCTGGAAACCGCTTTCTGCTATCTTCCGTGGCCTTTGGCATCAGTTTTGGTGTCAGCTTGGTTTTTAGCAAGGGAGATTGGGGTAAAGCTTTCGGCACCGGGTGTTTGGCTTTTGTGGGTAGCCAAGTTGGGGCGATCGTTGCCTCTCGTCAAGCGGAAGATGCACTGACCTGGCGGATTGATGAACTCAAAGGCCATATTCGCGCACTTCAGCGGAAGCGATCGGAGGCTTACATCGATCTACTGGATGTGATTGAAGAACACGATCGCATTATTGCGAACATTAATTCCCTGCAATCCCAAACCAAGCAGATGAAGGCGCAAAATGCGGTCAGTCATCGATCGACCCAACCGTTCCCTAGTTGGGATCTCTCGGTGCCGACCCAGCGTCGTACCACCGCAGAAATTCAAGATTTGGATAGCAAGATCAAAGAACTAGAGCAGGAAGAGGCGGCGGTGAATGAATCCTTGACGATTACCCTCGCCGCTAAACAACGAGCTGAACTGAGCCTGACTACAACGCAAGCCGAATTAAAACAAGTCCAACAAAAGGTTGCAGAACAACAAAAACACCAAACACGGCTGCAACAGGATATTCAACAATTACAAGCGACTAAACAGAAATTGGAGCATGAGTTAAGCCAGTTACAAGAACAAGTCACTACGCTAGAACAGTACCGGACGGAACTCGATCGCCTCGTTTCTGCGGCGGAACCCACGCGCCAACAGGTGGAAGCGGGGGCACAGTCCCTCCAGGGGGCGATCGACCAACTTCAGCAGCAAATCCGCTCCCTCCATGGTGAACTTGGCCAGTTAGAAGACCAAATTTTAGAGCGCCGGACGCAAAAGGAAGATCTCGATCGGGAATTAACCAGCCTGCGCCAACAGCAACAGCAGTTATCTATCTCCGCTACGCCCCCCCAACCCGTCAATTCCACCTCAACTCATTCGTCCTTTGCCACCGCCTGGCAGGGGGCGGTCGCCCAAAATGGCCATCCAGGGAGTCACGCTACCTCCACTGATCCAGCAGCCCCGATCGACCTCGATCTGAGCCAAGCCGCCCTGAGTCCCGACTGGATTACATTCGTGCACCAGTTGCCCCACTACGAATTACAAGCCCTATGTGCGATCGCTCAGGCCACTAACCCTGCTAGCACCCTCAAGCAAATTGCCGAATCCAACTTGACGATGCCAGAACTGCTGATTGATGCAATTAATGAACAGGCCCTTGAAGCGATCGGTGATCTGATTCTGGAAACCACCTCAGAGACAAACACGCCGATTATTGCCCAGGAGTATCGCAGCACGATCGCGAAAGTAGTGCAAGCCTACGAAGCAAGCCAGAAAACGGCTTAGCTATCCTAGTCGTTCTGCACCCTGAAATGATCGATAGATTGTTGCTAGATTAGCGAGCACGATGGGACACGGTACGCCCAAGCAGCCAAGCTCCCACACCTAGCAATGCCAGTCCTGCTCCCGATTCAGGAACTTTCCTAGGGGGTTGGGTCGCGACCCCATTGACTCGCAAAACCCAGTTACCAGCTCCAGGCTCCAGCGGAGTGGGTTTGCGAAAGTTGTTGTTGAGGTTTACGGCATCAAAATTACTGGGTTGGTCATCCCCATGGTTAGCAATCACGTACCAGGAACGATTATCCACTGAGTTGAATGAATCAACCGTAGCGGGAAGCTGCCCCCGCAGGTGATTGCGGAACAAGGCTCCGACAAAGAAATGACGACCAACCTCTAGCTGAGTGGGTTTGATATCGACGGTGGTGAAGGTCAGGCTGTCGGGATTGGTAATCGTCGTTTCTGCCTGGGCTAAAATCTGGGCATCATCGGGTCGCCCATCATTATTCGGATCACTGTAGAGGAACAGGCTAATGGGATAGGGCCGCGTTTGCCAGTCAGACAAGCCGGTGTAACCCGCCCAAAGTCCTGGCGCACCCCAAGTCAGGGAAATCGATTTGAGAAGATCGCCGCCTTCCTCCACCTGGTAGGAGTTCATCCACATCAAATCCCCGACAATATTGCCCTTATATGCATCTATTGGTACAAGACCGAGGGGATAGAGATCCTCTGGTACCGTATCTCCGCCAATATCATCGAGCTTATAAGTGACCGCCGCTTGACTGCTGGATGCCATTGCACTGCCTAGCATCACGATCGCGGCGAGTTGTTGAAATACCAGTGAAGATAAGTTGAACCACTTTGCCATCTCTCTTTCCTCAAACCACTGCAAAACCTTGTTCCTGTTTTCTTCAATCTTTCGAGGTCAACTTTTATGCCAGGTCAACATCTGACATTGGATAGATTTGCAACTGCTTCCCAATGCTCTAGTCTTATAGGTGCCCTACTGTTTCAAAAAATCTTCAATTAATTGCTTTTGAAGC
The DNA here is from genome assembly GCF_050753345.1 of Alkalinema pantanalense CENA528. Taxonomy (NCBI): domain Bacteria; kingdom Bacillati; phylum Cyanobacteriota; class Cyanophyceae; order Leptolyngbyales; family Leptolyngbyaceae; genus Alkalinema; species Alkalinema pantanalense. The sequence continues at coordinate 41,724 of NZ_JBLZFX010000038.1, forward strand.
TCAGTTGGGTCTAAGCACTGGCTCCCAGACCTGATCCCTGGGAAATTTCAAAAGGATTCCCTGACGGGTTGACCTAGACATTCGTAATAGCGGTACTCCTAGTAAGGGCACTAATCTTTGCCTATCCCTCAGGTGGGAAGTGGCTTGTGCCTAGGCCCTAGTGGCTCTGGGTGAAAAACTAGCAAAGGCATCGTGTAAGCAAGCAGCAAGAGTTTATCCCTAGCTCCCTATGCTGTCTGAAACTATGCTGTCTGGAAGATGCTCAACGCTGTCATCGATCGACTCAGTCCGAATCAGCGCAATAATGTTCAGCGCAATAATGTTGTACTACAGCGCTTAAATAATTTTGAGGGTGTAGATGCGTGAATGAACAATCCCTTCTGCAATAGTTGAAAGGATTGAAAGTAGATGATTCTGACTAGCACCCTGTCATGACAGGGTAGACAGAACGAATAATCAACAGGGGGATGCAATCTGAAAACTGAACTCTAACAAAGGCAATGGTTCAGTCCAACTTTGTCAGTCAAACGTTCAGTTCAACCGTTAGTCAAACGCTCCATGCCCTTCGCTGGCTCACTGGCCTGATTCACCATCGTAATCTGTATACGTCGTATTACAGATATTCACTTATTTTAATCGTTACAGCGGGCATCGGTATTCCTGTCCTGCCCAACTTAGCCCCAATTCTCCTAACTTAGTTAAGCAAGTTAAGGCGATCGTCTTGTCCACAACTTCCTAGAAGTTTGACCCGTGCATCATTTATCCTCCGATCAGGTAGAAATTTGAAATACTCCTCTGCTTGACTGCAGAACTGTTGTTTTTCTTCACCATTTAGGGACTCAAGATAACCTGTTCTCTAGTGAATACAGAGGATCTTGTGACGGTTCCGGTGCGATTTGGTCACATTCCTTCTAGATTTTTCTAGAAAATCTGGATGAGAAGTCATGCTGAAAGGAAAAAATTTGTGTAGACTGAACCTCTCTGATGCCTAACTCCCCCTAGATTGAGGTGTGCAATGACGCAAACCAAACTCCCAAAACGCATTTCGACAGCCTTGGTCAATGCTTTGGGATCCGGTGTAGTGCCCCGTCTGGGGGTCGAGCACATTGCAGTAGGTCGCGATCGGGAACTGGCCACCCTCAGCCATGACTTAAGCAACATTGCCGCAGGTGGTGCCAGCTTTCGCTTTGTGATTGGACGCTACGGTGCGGGTAAAAGCTTTTTGTTGCAATTGCTGCGATCTCAGGCCCTAGAGCAAGGTTTTGTGGTTGCGGATGCAGATATCACCCCTGAGCGGCGGTTGGCCGGGGCTGGGGGGGCAAGCGTGGCTACCTATCGTGAATTGTTGCATCACCTATCTACCAAAAGTCGTCCGGATGGCGGTGCGCTGCAAACTATCCTGGAACGGTGGATTGCGGCGATTCAAACTCAAGTGGCGCAGGATACGGGCAAGCGGCCCAATGATGACGGCTTTGACGGCGAAGTGGAGGCCAAAATCCGAGAGGTCACCCAGGATGTGGTGGATTTGGTGAATGGGTTTGAGTTTGCCAACGTCATTATTGCCTATTGGACGGGTTATCGCAGCGATAATGAAGTGCTGAAAGAATCGGCGTTGCGCTGGTTACGGGGGGAATTTGCTACGAAAACTGAGGCAAAATCGGCCTTGGGAGTGCGGGTGATTGTGGATGATGAGACGTGGTATGACTACGTTAAACTGTTAGCCAAGTTTGTGGCTGACATTGGCTATAAGGGCTTAATTGTCCTGATCGATGAGGCCATCCATTTAACGAAAATTACAACTACAGTGACGCGCCAGAATAACTACGATAAGTTGCTGGCCATGTTTAATGACACGATGCAGGGGCGGGTTAGCTATCTGGGGATTATTGTTGGGGGCACGCCGCAGTTTCTTGAAGATCCACGGCGGGGGCTGTATAGCGATCCGGCTTGGCAGCGGCGCACTAGTCAGAATCGCTTGCTCAGCCAGTCAGGCTTGACGGATGCGATCGCGCCAGTGGTGCGGCTGGAACCGTTGACCCCTGAGCAATTGTTACAGCTGTTGCAACGCTTAGCGGAGATCCATCGATCGCACTACGACTATGCCAAACCCGTTGCAACCAAAGATTTACAGCAAATTTTGCAAACCTTGACCGATCGTCTGGGGGCAGAGGCGTTGCTGACACCGGGGGAACTCGTGCGAGATGTGATTGGTGTGTTAAACGTGCTGCACCAGAATCCAACCCTCTCGGTGAGTCAGCTTTTTCAATCTGCGTCTACCCACCCCGCCCTCAAGTCCCCAGCCCAGGCTCAAATTGATCCAAAGTCCTTAAAGTCAGGCCCACAGTCTACTGTTTCCTCAGAATTTGCAGAATTCACCCTATGACCTCCTTCCCATGCAATGGAAGAGCTTGGAGATCGATCCAGTAATTGATCGACCCAACTGACCCGCCGAGGGGCTGGAATATCACTAAACATTTGTCGGGCCTGTTGATAATAGCGCTCCGCCTCTTCCCAATCCTGCATTTGCTGGCAGGTGAGGGCCAATTGGGCATAGGCTTTGGCAAGGTCACATTTCGCACCGATCGCTGTTAGTAAACTAATCGCTTTTAAATGGTATTCCCGAGCTAACGTTAGGTTGCCTTGCATGCGATAAATTTGGGCAAGGCCATGGAATCCCTTGGCTCGAATTTGGGGAAATTCTTGATTCTCGGCATAGCAGATGGTTTGCTGATAGGCTTGCAATGCTTGATTGTACTCGTGTAAATGGCGATAGGTATGGGCTAAAAACAGACGACTGTAACCCCGTCCCATCATTGAGGTTGAGCGATCGGGGGCAGTGAAATCAATGCCTTCAAGTTGTAATCGGGCAGCCTCGGGTTGATCTTGGCAAGCGTAGAGATAGGCTAAGCAACAGGCTGAATACAGCCGATATCCCTCTGATTGCAACTGTTCCGCTAAATGGTAGGTCTGCCGAAATAACATCAATGCTGTTTCAATATGCCATAACTCCATCAAACAGAGTCCTAAGTTCAATAGCGAAGATAGCTTTAAATCTTCACTACGGTTATGTTTGGCAATGTAATGTGCCCGTTGATGAACTTCGATCGCATTAGTTAAATCCCCGGCAACCCGGTGAATGTAACCGCACAGATTAAGCAAGAGACCCAACCGCGTATCATTCAACAGGTATGGTGCAATGCGATGAATGGCTTCGCTAATCTTTTGAACTTCACCGAAGCGATAGAACAGCCAACCAAGTTGTAATTGTCCACCCCAACGGCTATGACGCAGGGTAATTAATACATCACAGGCTTTATCGTAATCACTAATTTCTAAATAGTGGTAATAGGCTTCGAGAATCTCTAGCGCCTCTTCCACGCGATCGACATGGGTAATGGAATTGAGCCAAAATTCGGCCAGTTTACGATGGGTCATTTCCCAACTTGGGCGATCGTCCCGGAGCCGATTGCGAGCTTCCATCCGCATCATTGGATGCAGCCAAAATTTGCCATTATCTCGACATTCCAAAAGGGAGCGATCGCGTAGACATTGCAAAATGGCAGGATGGCGCTGGAGGTTAGCCACATCCCACAGTAAACATTCCACGCCTTGACGCGGCACATGGGAAATTTCCTGATAGCGATAGGCTCCCAAACGGCACAGTAGGCGATAGGCTTCCGGGGCAATGCGATGTAAGTCATCAAAATGACGTGTTACTAGACGCTGAAGTTCGCCACTGTGGAGCAAGTCGCGATTGCCATCCTGCCAAGCCGCCGCTACGTCTCCCCCCAAGTCCTGTTGGATCTTGGTGGCTAAAATCCTCATTGCCAGGGCGTTCCCTGCCCACGTCTGCCACATTTCTGCCAATGCTGGAGTGTGGGCCGATAGTTGCGATCGTTGGAAATAATCCTGCCAAGCGGATAACGGCAACCCCTCTAAGGCCAAAGCGTCTAACTCTAAGCGTTCTTCATGCAACCGAGTGCGGCTGACTAAAAATGTTACGGCTTTGATATCTGGATCAGACAATGTTTCCAAGAGTTGCACGTAATCTCGACAGTCGGGCACAAATCGAGAATCGCCATCCAAGGCCGTATCTAGATCGTCAATCAGAATACCGACAAACTGTTGGGGATCGCTTAGCCTAACTCGCAGTTGCATCAAGTTCAGCATAAAGTCTCGGCCTGCTTTATCCCCGAAAATCTTACTAAGCCAATCGCTGACTAAGCTTTTGGCGCTGGTTAAATGCTCGGGATCGCTACCCATTTGGAAGATTAAGGTTTTGGTAAACGATCGCCGTTCCAAATATTTCCGGACTAAGCGCGTCTTGCCCAATCCCCCCTCTCCGTGAATCAGAATAATTTTGGTGCCGCGATCGATCAGGGCATCCAGTTGGGAAAATTCAGGATCACGGGGAATCCAGAGCGTATCTGTTTTACAAGGATGACCGTTTCCCACACAGTAGTGATGGGCATAGTGGTTCAACACCGCTCGAAAGTTCCGCTTATTGACGGGCTTGCCCAGTACCTGTCCCAAAATGCGAAATAATCTGGAGCCTGCTTCACGAACGTGACTGGGACTATACCCTAAATCCATCTCTTCGTAGGTTCGATTTTCCCAGGCACAGCGAAAAATATCTTGGTGTAAATTACCCAAGGGTTCGCCCGTGGCTTGATGAAATAATTCATTCATCAGCCTTAGCGCTTCATCACACTCCATATCGCCCGCTAGATATTGCTTCTCCTTAATCTAACGATTTGATTTTCTTTTTTCCAGACAACGATCGCCTCAGTTGTCAGGAAAGGGAACAAGATCCGACAAAATCTGACAAGTCCCAACATTTAAGGATTCTAGGGTATCCGAAAGATCCGACAGGATCGGATTGTCTTATCTGTAGTACCTGACGACAATGACAGGTGTTAGGCAAGCGTTAGCTAGTGAATCAATCGCTTAACTTGAGTTTTCCTAACAGATAACTTGGACTTTTAACCTGGATTTTTCAGTTTGATTTTTCAGTTTGGCTTTTTCAGTGAGGAGTCAAGACGATCAGACATCAGACGATTACGGATTACCACGGAGGAAACACTATGACTCGCGATGTACCTCAACCCCCTGCAATAGCTGCCAGAAATGAAACCTTATCTGAGAGCGTACCCTCGATCGGCCCACGGTCTGAAGCCGCGTTAGAGCGTTCTCAAGCAGTGACGGATTGGTTCAAGCGGCTCGACCAATTTCACGTTCGTCAAGATGACATCGATCTACGCCTGACTCGCTTAGAAACTCAACTTGAAACTCAACTCCAGTCTATCGCCATGACCACACAATCGGGCCAAAAATCCGCTCCCTCTCGCAGCTACCGTTCTTCCCACGCCAAAGCCTCACTCCCGTACTCTGCGCCGGTGCAGTTGTCTTTCCTGAGCCTGAAGTGGATGTTTTTCTTTGTAACAGGACTATCATTAGTCCTGTTATTCTCCGCTGGGTTTGGTGCCGCTAATCCCGCGATCGAGGCTTGGGTGGGACTCATAAAAGCGCTGCTGACGCCGCTAGCCGTCATTGTCCTCATTGGTTGGTTTATCACGGTGGTTCAGGAATCCTTCAAGTAAATTTAAGGATCCGTGGGGATTGAAGGATTCCTTCTGTCCCCACTCAGATTTTGTAACGAAACGTATACGCCTTCTCAGAAGCGGTTCCGTAATTCCCTATGATGGTCTACTAATGAACCTTTCATTGCTCTACACAGTTGTTTACAAAGCTCGTTAGGGGACATGAATCGTTCTAATCTGAAATAGATATGAGCTAACGCCGAGGGCCTCCATTGCAAGGGGCCTCCGGTGAAAGTCAGATTTAACACCGTAGATCCGTAGGGAGCTTTAGAATCCGATGAGTGTTAAGGCAAGTGGTGGAAGCTCTTTAGCACGCCCGCAACTTTATCAAACCGCCGCCCTATCCGCGATTTCCCAAGCTGAGCAGCAAGATCGCTACTTGGGGCGCAGCGAACTGGAACAACTGACCCAGTTCTTTGCATCCGGTGCGAAGCGGATTGAGATTGCAGAGATTTTGACTCGGAACTCTGAACTGATCGTATCCCGCGCTGCTAACCGTATCTTTACGGGCGGTTCGCCGATGGCATTCTTGGAGAAGCCCCCGGCGGATGCCCCGACGATGACGATCGCGGGGACGGTTCTGGACATGCAGGAAAGCATGAAGTTGGGAACCGTCACCTATGCGGAAGCTGCTAGCAGTGGCGGTGGCTTCTTTGGTGGCTTGCGATCGGTTGTGTCCGGTTCCAGCACTGGCCCCATTCCTGCCGGATTCCGTCCGATTAACGTGGCCCGCTATGGCCCGTCCAATATGGCCAAGTCCCTGCGCGACCTGAGCTGGTTCCTGCGCTATACGACCTATGCGATCGTGGCCGGAGACCCCAGCATCGTCGAAGTCAACACTCGCGGTCTACGGGAAATCATCGAAGGCGTCTGCTCCGCAGCAGCAACCATTGTTGCACTGCAAGAAATGCGGGCAGCGGCTGTAGCTTACTTTAAAGGCGATGACGCCGCTGCTGAAATTGTTGACCAGTACTTCACAGTGTTGGTGAGCGAATTCCAAGCCGCTGCGCCCTCGGATAAGCTGCGTCAACGGCCCTCCTCTGACCTGCAAGGCTTGAAGTTGCCTCAGATCTACTTCAATGCTGCGGAGCGTCGTCAGAAGTTTGTTATGAAGCCTGGTTTATCTGCTTCGGAGAAAAACGAAGTAATTCGGGCTGCCTATCGCCAAGTCTTTGAGCGCGATATCACCCGTGCTTACTCCTTGGCCATCTCTGACTTGGAATCCAAGGTGAAGAACAACGAAATCTCCATGAAGGAGTTTGTTCGTCGCCTCTGCAAGTCTCCGCTCTACCGCAAGAACTTCTTTGAACCCTACATCAACAGCCGTGCACTGGAGTTGGCCTTCCGGCATATCCTAGGTCGGGGTCCTTCTTCCCGTGAGGAAGTTCAAAAATATTTCTCGATCGTTTCCTCCGGTGGCCTGTCCGCCCTGGTGGATGCGTTGGTGGACTCCACGGAGTACGCGGACTACTTCGGGGAAGAAACCGTTCCCTACCTGCGGGGCTTGGGTCAAGAAGCCCAGGAATGCCGCAACTGGGGCCCCCAGCAAGACTTGTTCAATTACAGTGCACCTTTCCGCAAGGTACCGCAGTTCATCACGACCTTTGCGGCCTACGACCAACCCCTGCCGGAACAGCACGTTTACGGTCGCGGTCACGACCCGATCGAAAACCAGTTTGGAGCGATCTTCCCGAAGGAAACCCGCAACCCCAACAGCAATCCTGCGCCCTTTGGCAAGGATACCCGTCGCGTCCTGATCACCCGAGGCCCTGGCATCAACAACCAGCTGGGCAACCCTGGTGCCCGTGGCGTCAACCCCGGTACCTTGGGGCCCAAGGTCTTCAAGTTGGATCAGCTGCCTAGCTTCACCGGGATTTCCCGCAGTGGCATTGGTGCGTACAAATCTCCTTCCACCAAGGGCATCAGCACCAAGTTCTCGGAAAGCTCTGCTCAGGCAGTCATCCGGGCTTGCTACTTGCAAGTGATTGGGCGCGATGTCTACGCGGGTCAACGCCTCACCTTGGATGAAATCCAACTGGAAAACGGTGACATTAGCGTACGGGAGTTTGTCCGTCGCTTGGCTAAGTCTGAGCTGTACCGCAAGCTGTACTGGACGCCGCTCTATGTCATGAAGGCGATCGAGTTCTTGCACCGTCGTCTGTTGGGTCGTCCTACCTACGGTCGCCAAGAGACGAATAAATACTTCGATCTTGCTTCCAAGAAAGGCTTCTACGCGGTCGTGGATGCGATTCTGGACACCGAAGAGTACTACCAGACCTTCAGCGAAGATACCGTTCCCTACGAGCGCTACATCACCGCTGCGGGCTACTCCGCTCGGAACAACCGTGTCGGCTCCATGGGCGATCGCCTGTTGGCTAAGACTACCTCGGAAGTTCCTACTCCTCGCTTTGTCACCCTGGGCGAAGTCACCGAGATGCGGACTCAGCCCGACATTACCTTCCGCTCCAACCAAGGGGTTACCAAGAAGCGGGTGCAAACGAAGGTGTTCAAGCTCACCAGCTTGGCCGACAAGCCCAACCTGGAAGTGGTTATCAACGCGGCCTATCGGCAAATCTTCGAGCGCGACATTGCCCCCTACATCACCGACAACGAGTTCACTGTCCTGGAAAGCCGCCTGCGCAACGGCGAAATCACCGTCAAGGAATTCATTGAGGGACTGGGTTCGTCCAAGCTCTACATCAAGGAGTTCTATGCGCCCTACCCGAACACCAAGGTGATCGAACTGGGTACCAAGCACTTCCTCGGTCGGGCTCCGTTGGATCAGGCTGAAATCCGCAAGTACAATGCCATCCTGTCTAGCCAAGGCTTGAAGGCGTTTATCCACTCCATGGTGAACAGCCCTGAGTACCTGACGGCCTTCAACGAAGATACGGTACCTTACAACCGCTATCTGACCCTGCCTGCGGCTAACTATCCCAATACCCAACGGCTGTACAACAAGCTCACCAAGCAAAACAAGCGCTTGGAAGTGCCCAGCTTTGATCCGGTGACCTCTAAGGTGGATGGAGCAAGCCTACCGCTCACCGCCAGCGCGATCGCGGCTAACAATGAAGCTGTGTTGGCTGGTTCTGCACGGGTTTCCGGTGGCAGTGCATCGGCAGTGGTGAGCCAAGCACCGACCAAGATTGTGCGATTGTCGGTGGATGGTTCGGCAGTGGTCGCTAACGCAGTTTACGCCCAAGTGATGGATGTGGCTGTGGATGCAATTCCGGCTGAGTTCCGTCTAGCTGCTGGGGAAGCTCAACTGGCGGAAGGTCTAAGCGTGCGGGAATTTGTCCGGGCGGTGGTGACTTCGGACGCTTACACTGCGCGGTTTGGTAAGTTCCCCGTTGCAAAACAGGCTGAACTGTTGTTGCGCCATCTGTTGGGTCGGGCGATCGCGACGGATGTGGAAAAACTCCAGTACAGCCAATTGCTGCAAACGGAAGGCTTTGCAGCTGTAGTCGAAGCGTTGCTAAATACCGCTGAGTACAATCGCTTCTTTGGCGAAGATGTGGTGCCCTACAAGCGCTTCCCGTCTCTGCCTGCCGATATGGTGTAAGTTCAACTCCCTTGGAATCTGACTGTTTAGCTCGATTCTAAAATTAGCCCCTAGACGGGATCCGTCTAGGGGTTTTCTGTTGGATCAAGGCCCGATCTAATGGGTGGCCGTTATGCACCGGAGTGAGACTAAGCAACCCGTTTTTCTAGGTATTGGCCAATCATTTGTTCTTCCCCAGCTCGGGAAATAATGGTTTGGCGGGTGCGGTATTTGGTCCCGATGAGTTTGACTTCCTCTTCAAACACGGAGCCTTGGTACTCGGTGCGGAGGCAGAGGGTTTCTGGGTTGGTCATGGAGAAGCTGGCGACGATCGGTTTGGGCGTGGCGAAACCTCGATCGCGGTACATTAACCCATCGGCAATGCCAAACAGGGTGGATCCTTTAGACATATTTTTGCCGAGAATGGAATTTTTGCTGTCCCAGGTGACGCTGGCACCACAGGTCATATAATCCATATCTGCCAAATCATGTAACTGGGCCAAGTGCCGCAACTCATCGCAACCCTGGGCGAGGAACTGAACCGTGATCAGGCTTTCGACTTCCTGGACTTCTCCATCGGGCAGTGTAAAGTAGCGACGTTCCGATCGCCATTGCCCAGCGGAACTTTTAAAGAACTGAGCAATGAGATCATCACTCACCGCATGGCGTTGCAGAGTTGAATTCACAGGCATCCTTCCTTGAGAGAGTAGAAGACACGATTTCGGTTAGGAAACCATTACTTGCTGGTCATAATTCTTAATATAAATCCAGATCTGTGGCGTAGCAATTTCTACAAATTATTGACAAATTTGCCAAAACAGTGATCAGTTTTTCTGAAGTCTACCGATCATCTTCCAAATTACTGGAATCGTTTCCCGATCGACCGCCATTTTCGGGTAGGGGTGCGTAGGATAGATCCATTCCTGTCTGGTGCATGTGATCGGCTATGACGCTTCTCCAAGTAACTCATTTACAAAAGCATTATGTGAATCAAGGTAAACGGATCCACGCAGTAGATAACGTTTCGCTGCATTTAGCGGCGGGGGAAGTCCTGGCGTTTCTGGGGCCGAATGGGGCGGGTAAGACGACCACGATCAAAATGATTACGGGATTGATCATGCCCGATCGGGGGCAGGTGGCGGTGGTGGGTCAGAATCCCCATCGGGATCCCTCGGCGCTGCGATCGTTGGGTGCGGTGTTGGAGGGCAATCGCAATCTCTATTGGCGGTTAACACCAGAGGAGAATTTAGAATATTTCGGGGTGTTGCGGGGGCTGTCGGCGCGGGAGGCTCGGCAGCGGGGGCACCGGTTGCTGGAGCGCTTTGAGTTAATGCATAAACGCAAAACGGTGGTGCAGCAATTGTCCCGTGGGATGCAGCAAAAGGTGGCGATCGCGGTGGCGCTGATTCATGAACCGCAATTGGTGCTGCTGGATGAGCCGACCCTGGGGTTGGATGTGGAAGCGACGCAAACGGTGAAGCGGTTGGTGCGGGAAATTGCGGCGGAGGGCCGGGGGATTTTGCTGACGACCCACCAGTTGGATATTGCGGAGGAGTTGAGCGATCGGGTGGCGGTGATTCGGCAAGGTCGGATTGTGGCGGAGAAGCAGACGGCGGAACTAATTCAGGAATTTTCCAGCAGCGCCTATCGCATTGTATTGGAGCAATCGATCGGAGTCGATCGACAAGCTAAATTAGCGCAGTTGGGTTTGGAGGTTGATGCAACATCGCAGGCGTTACATTTAGCGGATACGGATTTATTGTACGCAGTGTTGGCAGTTTTGCAACCTTTACCGATTCTTCGGATTGAGCGCGATCGGGCGAATTTGACGGATATTTTTCTACAACTGGTGCAGGAGTAGGCGAGTGACGAAGGTTAAGGGCATGAAGGTTAGGGGCATGAAGGTTAGGGGCATGAAGGTTAGGGGCATAAAGGTTCCGCGATCGACGCAGATGTTGGATATTTTGCGATTGTTTTTGGCGGAGTTTAAGCGGGCTTGGATTCAGTTTAAGCGCTATCCGGCGGAGTCGATCGGGGGCGTGTTTATTATTACGTCGGTGTTTTATGGGTTGTTTTTGAGTGCGCAGTATATTGCGGGGCCGATTCAGTTTGGGGATAAGTTGGATAGTGTGATTGTGGGGTATTTGTTGTGGTCGTTGTCGATTTTTGTAATTACGGATATTGCGGGCACGCTGCAAAGTGAGGCGCAAACGGGCACGCTGGAACAGTTGTTTCTGACTAGCTTTGGGGCGAGGACGTTGTTTTTGGTGCGGGCGATCGCGGATTTGGCGATTCAGTTGATTTTGCTAGGTGTTATTTTGTCGATCATTATGGTGTTGACGGGGCGGTATTTATCGTTTCCCATTACGCTAATTTTGCCATTGGCAACGGTATTGATGGGGGCCTATGGATTGGGGTTTGTCATGGGTGGTATTTCGCTGTTGTTTAAACGAATTCAACAGGTGTTGGCAATTTTTCAATTTGCGTTGTTGTTTTTGTTGACGGCTCCGACGGAGGAATGGACGGGGGTTGGGCACGTTGTGGGTTACTTTTTGCCGATGAGTCCGGGGGCGGGGCTGTTGCGGAATTTGATGGCGCGGGATACAGGGTTGGATGGGACGGCGTTGACGATCGCGCTGCTGAATGGTGGGGTGTATTTGACGATCGGACTGTTGCTGTTTGGTTGGGCGGAGCGGGAAACGAAGCGTCGTGGCAAGTTAGGGGGGTATTAGGGGTGCTGTTAGGGTTGTTGGATGCGGCGACGATCGCGATGCCGGAAAGTTTGTTGGGGTTGTTTGGGCTGGGGATTGTGACGGGGGCGGTGGCGGGAATTTTGGGGATTGGTGGGGGGTTGTTGATTGTTCCGGTGCTGAGTTTGTGGTCGATTCCGTTGGTTCAGGCGACGGCGACGAGTTTGGTGGGGGTGTGGCTGAGTGCGGTGTCGGGGACGGTGCAGAATTGGCGTAAGGGTCAGTGGGATGGCCGATCGTCGATCGTGTTGGCGCTGTTTGGGATGGTGACAGCGGCGCTGGGGGCGTGGGTGGGTCGGGTTTTGCCCAATGCGGCGATCTCGTTTAGTTTTGCGGGGCTGATGGGGGTGATTGTTTATTTGATGGATTTGAAGCAGAAATTAAAGGCACGGGAACAGGCGGTGGCTGAGGGGACTGGGGAGGTGGCCGATCGGGGGCCGGATGGCCGATTTCGGTTGCCGCAGGTGGCGGGCATTGGGTTGGGGGCGGGGTTTTTGTC